>NZ_JBDNJQ010000176.1:0-16226 GCF_051172895.1 Nostoc sp. CALU 1950
TATACCGAGAGAGCTTTTTTACAACATTCCCGACTTTTCAAACATCCTCTAAGATGGTGCGTTAGCCTTTGGCATAACACACCCTACAAAATGACAAAACTCAAAAAGAACGCATCAAATAAAATATCAACTTGAGTTGTAAATTTATGATTTCTGCTTTCAACTCGACACTCAACACTCCTGATTCCAAACTTCCTCTAGAGGTTTGGGCTGGTGTTGAGTGTACGGTTAATCGTGTGGGTGAAGAGTATCTCGATCAGTTAGAACGCAATGGCCATGCAACCCGCTTGGATGACCTAGATTTATTCGCTGAACTTGGCATACACGCTATCCGTTATCCAGTACTTTGGGAAAGGATAGCGCCCAATGGTTTGGAGAATGCTGATTGGTCGTGGCCAGACGAACGGCTGGGACGCTTGCGCGAACTAGGTATCCGTCCGATTGTGGGATTAGTGCATCATGGCAGTGGGCCGCGTGATACCAGCTTAGTAGATCCAGAATTTCCTGAGAAACTAGCGGTGTTTGCTCGTGCGGTTGCAGAACGCTATCCTTGGGTTACACATTACACACCTGTAAACGAACCACTGACAACAGCACGATTTAGTGGGATGTATGGTCACTGGTATCCCCACGGAAAGGACGATTTAACTTTTGCCCGTGCTTTGTTAGTAGAGTGTAAAGCGATCGCTCTTTCAATGCAGGCAATCCGGGAAGTCAACCCCAATGCTCAACTTGTACAAACTGAGGATTTGGGTAAAACTCATAGTACGCCAAAGCTTGCTTATCAAGCCGAACTAGAAAACGAGCGTCGTTGATTGAGTTTGGATTTATTATGCGGTCGAATCAACCCAACTCATCCTATGTGGGGTTACTTGCGCGATTGTGGCATCAGCGAGACTGAACTTGAAGAATTTTTGCAATATACCTGTCCGCCTAACATTGTTGGCATTAACCATTACCTGACAAGCGAACGCTTTTTAGATGAAAACCTAGAAAACTATCCAGCTTGGACGCATGGTGGTAACGGTCGGGACAAGTATGCAGATGTAGAGGCAGTGCGAGTTTGTGCTGAGGGTTTGGCAGGGCCGCGGACATTGCTCAAAGAGACATGGGAACGCTACAAACTACCCCTTGCTGTCACTGAAGTTCATTTGAGTTGTACCCGTGAGGAACAACTACGCTGGCTCAATGAAGTGTGGAATGCAGCGCAAGAATTAAGAAACCAAGGTGCAGATATTCGGGCTGTGACTGCTTGGGCACTTCTCGGCAGCTACGATTGGAATAGTTTAGTGACTCGCTCCGCAGGATACTACGAGTCAGGCGTGTTCGATTTGCGTTCATCACGTCCTAGACAAACAGCGATCGCTAAAATGGTGCGAGATTTAGCCACTGGACATAAACCCAATCATCCATTACTTGATACACCAGGATGGTGGCATCGAGAAGAGCGCCTATTATACCCAGCCGTTAGTTGTCCCGCATCTCGCCCGGCTTCCCCCCTTTCTTCCCCAGCTTCCAATCGTCCCCTAGCGATCGTCGGAGCCACAGGAACACTAGGCAAGGCTTTTGCTCGGTTGTGTCAAGTGCGAGGAATTTCATATTGCCTATTAAGACGGCAAGATATGGATATTTCCAATCCTGCTTCCGTCAATAAAGTACTTACCGAATTACAACCGTGGGCAGTTGTGAACGCTGCGGGATACGTGCGGGTAGACGATGCCGAACGTGAACCCGATGTTTGTTTAAAGGTAAACGCTGAAGGGGCAGCAATTTTAGCTGCTGCTTGCGCTCAACATAATGTGGCGTTGCTAACTTTCTCTTCAGATTTGGTATTCGATGGTACTGAGTCTAATCCTTATGTCGAAACTGATACCGTTGCGCCCCTCAATATATATGGATGCAGCAAAGTTTTGGCAGAAAAGCTAGTATTGCAGGCTCATCCAGCATCGCTAATGATTCGCACTAGCGCATTTTTCGGCCCGTGGGATGATTACAACTTTGTCACGATCGCTCTACGGCAATTATCTGCTGGTAATACTTTTGTCGCAGCCGAAGATGCGATCATTTCGCCTACTTATATACCCGATCTTGTCCATGCCAGCCTTGATTTATTGGTTGATGGCGAGAACGGTTTGTGGCATTTGGCTAACAAAAGTGCGATCGCTTGGGCTGACTTGGCACGATTAGCGGCGGAAAAAGCAGGTGTAAGTGTCAGCAATCTAATTGCTCGTCCTACACAAGAACTTGGTTTAATTGCTCCCCGTCCAGCTTACAGCGTTCTCGGTAGCAATCGAGGTGAATTAATGCCACACCTTGACAATGCAATTTCTCGTTACCTGGAAGAAAGAAATTAGTAGTCTTGCAATCTAATTTTAAGGGGAGTAGCACTTCGGCTACGCTCAGTGACCGAGGAGCAGGGGAGGCATGGGAAGAAGAACTATTTATTGACCAATGCCCAATGCCCCATTCCCCGTTCCCTATTCCCAATTCCCTATTCCCAATTCCCCATTACAAAATTATGTCAACTATTTTAGTAACGGGAGGAGCCGGATACATTGGCTCCCATGCTGCATTAGCTCTGAAAAACGCAGGTTATGAAGTAATCGTTTTAGATAATCTGTCGAACGGACATCGAGAACTTGTAGAAGAAGTTTTACAGATAAAATTGATTGTTGGAGATATGAGCGATCGCTCTCTTCTCGATGACATATTTTCTACTTACAACATAACTGCGGTTATGCATTTTGCTGCTTATATCGCAGTGGGTGAATCTGTCACCGATCCAGCCAAATATTACCAAAATAATGTTGCAGGCACTCTGACACTTTTAGAAGCAATGATTGCTGCATCAGTTAATAAATTTATCTTTTCTTCTACTTGCGCTCTTTATGGTGTACCAAAGTTCGTTCCCCTGACCGAAGACCATCCACAAGATCCCATTAGTCCTTATGCTACTAGCAAGTGGATGGTAGAAAGAATTCTATCTGATTTTGATACCGCTTATAATTTAAAGTCTGTACGTTTTCGTTACTTTAACGCCGCAGGTGCTGACCCTAATGGGTTGCTGGGTGAAGACCACGAACCTGAAACTCATCTCATACCGTTAGTTCTACTAACTGCTTTTGGTAAGCGTGAATCTATTTTGATTTTCGGCACTGATTACCCTACACCTGATGGAACTTGTATCCGAGATTATATTCATGTGACTGACTTGGCACAAGCCCATATTTTGGGTTTAGAATATCTGCTCAAAGGTGGAGAAAGCGAAGTATTTAATCTAGGAAATGGCAGTGGTTTTTCTGTCAGAGAAGTGATAGAAACAGCTAAAGAGATAACAGGCAAAGAAATTAAAATAGAAGAACGCGATCGCAGACCAGGCGACCCTCCTATTTTAGTTGGCAGTAGCGACAAAGCAACTAAAATATTGGGTTGGCATCCAGAATATCCTAATTTGAACGAAATTATTGCCCATGCTTGGCAATGGCATCAACAACGACATAAATAAAGACAATTTAGAGGATATTTTAAAAGTCCTATTGTCGGTATCAAAAGTTTTAGATCCCTCTAAATCTCCCTTAAAAAGGGAGACTTTGATTCCGATTCCCCCCTTTTTAAGGGGGGTTAGGGGGGATCTAAAAGTGCTTAAAGTCACAGTGAAATACTTTTAAAACAACCTCTTAAAACATCCTGTAAGGCTTAGAAATTCATTCTTTAGTTATTCTTAAGCCAATGGGAGAAATTGTTTAAATTAAAGAATGGATCAAAACAGATAACACTTGGTATTAATTAATGAGCGTAATCGAGTTTCAAAATTTACCTAATGCACAGCAGTGTCAAAAAAGTACACAGCCCTCTTTAGGGCTAGTTTGTATTACCTCTGATAAACAAGTGCGCTTTCGGACAATGACGCGCACCCGATACTTAAAACTTTCCCTTAGCGATCGCAAAAGTGCCCTAAGTGAACTGTATCGCCATAACTTACAGCGCTTGCATGACGCTCTCTCCTTTTGTCAGCAGAATAAAATTCAGCTTTATCGGATGTCTTCTAATTTATTTCCCCTAAGTGACTTAGAAGACGAAATTGGCGCAAATATATTAGAGACAATGAGCGCTGATCTAGCAACAATCGGTGAACGAGCAAATGCATTGGGCATCAGAATAGTGTTGCATCCAGATCAATATGTAGTGTTGAGTTCTGATTCTCCCGAAGTGGTACAAGCAAGTATCAATAATTTAGCAGGACATGCACGTATACTTGACTTACTGGGCTTACCGCGATCGCCTTGGTCATTGATGAATATTCATGGTGGCAAATCTCAACGTCCTGAACAACTAGTAAAAGTAATTTCCGAACTACCAGAAAACATCAAAAGTCGCTTGACTTTAGAAAACGATGAATACGCCTATAGTGCTGATGAAATTTTAGCAGTATGTCAGCAAGCTGGTGTGCCGATGGTATTTGATGCCCATCACCATATTTGCCACGAAAATTTGGATAGCTACGATCATCCGAGTGTAGCATCCATGTTTTACGCAGCGCGAGAAACTTGGAAAAATCCAGATTGGCAATTAGTTCATATTTCCAATGGTGAGCAAGCTTTCAATGACAGAAAACACAGCGACTTGATTACCGATATGCCTAACGTTTACCACCAAGCACCGTGGATCGAAGTCGAAGCTAAACAAAAAGAAGAAGCGATCGCACTTTTGCGTTCTTGCTGGCTAATGAACAATAATTGTACGTAAACTAGGGAATTCTAGTCTATGTTCTCTGCACCTCTGCTGTTGTGTCTGTGTTAACCATAGTGAAGCTTACACGTTTACAGTCTCATTCATGGTTGATACCTCAATTAATTGGTCTATAAACCATTTTATAGAAGCTTTATTTTGAGGCAATTATCTATAGTTAAGTTGCTTATTTCTCTTGGTAGATTAAAACAAAATTTAAAAAGACCAAAATAATAATATACACAGCTGAAAGCTAAACTTTAAATTGTTAGTTTTATGCAAAAGATTTATAGCAATGTTCAGGGCATCAAAGCTAGTCAGATTAAACGACTGCAACAGCTTTATGAGCAAAATCAACCAGCAGATAGATTTATTACGCCAGAATTTGCTCAAGCCTTAGCTACAATCAGTCAACAAATTCATCACCCGATTTGCTGTTATCTCAATCGGCGTGGGCAAGTTATCCGAGTTGCTGTAGGAACACCTAGTCAAACTCAAATTCCACCTGAAGAATTACCCCGCCGCAGTGCAGAACGTTTGAGCGGAATCCGTTGTGTTGCTACTCAAGTTAAATCAGAACCACCTGATGAAGCCGCTTTGATTGCAATGATGCGTCAGCGCTTAGATGCTCTTGTCATGTTAACCGCAATTGATGGCGAAGCAAAAGAAGCTTTTCTAACTTACCTTTTCCCCGATTCAGAAAGTCCTTGGGTAATTTCACCTCCTCTAAGTTTGGACGATCTAACCGAACAGGAATTTGATGAACTAGTTGGGGAATGGGAAAGAGAAATTGTTGATGCAGGGTATGGAATATTCCTATCTCAAGAAATTGTTTCCGAGCAAGACAGGGTGTTGCTGGTAGGAGTGCAGACAGATGATGTCTCAGTTCAGCGATTTGAAGATGGACTTGCAGAACTAGTGCGTTTGGTTGAAAGTGCTGGGGGAATTGTACTCGATACAATGCGGCAAAAGCGCGATCGCATCCATCCCCAAACAGTAGTTGGTAAGGGAAAAATTGAAGAAATCACCCTTTTGTCCCAAAAACTAAGAGCTAATCTAATCGTTTTTGACCGAGATATTTCTGCATCTCAAGCCCGCAACTTAGAACAAGAGATTGGTATTCGAGTTGTAGACCGCACGGAAGTAATTCTGGATATTTTTGCTCAACGCGCTCGCACTCAAGAGGGTAAATTACAAGTAGAGTTGGCTCAACTCGAATATATGTTACCTCGGTTACGCGGTCGCGGTCAGGAGATGTCTCGATTAGGTGCGGGGATTGGTACACGAGGGCCTGGTGAAACAAAACTAGAGACGGAACGGCGAACAATTCAGCGCCGAATAAATCAGTTACAGCAGGAAGTAAACGATTTACAAGCACATCGCGCCCGGATTAGACAACAACGACAACAGCAAGAAATTCCGGTTTTGGCATTAGTTGGCTATACCAATGCTGGTAAATCTACTTTGCTGAATGTGTTAACTAATGCGGAGGTTTTCACCGCAGACCAACTATTTGCTACCCTCGACCCAACAACCCGCAAGGTGGTAATTACAAAACCAGAAACACATGAACGCCGCTCGATTTTGCTTACAGATACTGTAGGGTTTATTCACGAACTCCCGCCACCACTGATGGATGCGTTTCGCGCCACATTGGAGGAAGTAGTTGAGGCAGATGCGATGATTCATGTTGTGGATTTGTCCCATCCAGCTTGGGAAAGCCATATTACAAGTGTGCTGGAAATACTTGAAGAAATGCCTGAGATTCCAGAAAAAAGTTTGATTGCTTTTAACAAGGTTGACAAAGTAGATAGCGAAACCTTGGACAGAGTTCAACAAGATTATCCCGAAGCTGTTTTTATATCAGCAACCCAGCGCTTGGGTTTAGAGACTTTAAAAATGCGATCGCTACAACTAATTGATGAACCTGTGAAGGCGATTGCAGTCCCACAAAATTCATACTAACAAGAAGGAATTATATGATACCGACCATCATTGTTCACGGTGGAGCAAAAACCATCACAGATGACAAAGTTGCAGCCAATAATGCAGGCTGTACAGCAGCAGCAGAAGCTGGTTGGGCAGTGCTAATTAGCGGAGGTACTGCCGCAGAAGCTGTGGAAGCAGCTACCCGTGTTTTGGAAGCTGACCCGACATTTAACGCTGGTCTTGGTGCAACTCTCAACAGCGACGGAGAAGTGGAGTTAGACGCGGCGATTATGGAAGGCTCATTAAGTTGGGGAGCGATCGCAGCAGTTCAGGGTGTACGTCATCCAATCTCGGTTGCCCGAAAAATTATGGATGAAAAGCCCAGGCTGCTAGTAGCGCGGGGTGGAGAACGCTTCGCCAGAGATTGCGGTGCCGAAATGTGTAAAAAATAAGACTTAGTAGCTGAGGAACAATGGCAACAGTGGAAGGAAGATCAAGAAGTTATTGATCGTCCCAATACCATAGGTTGCGTAGCTTTGGATACTAGCGGTATCTTAGCTGCTGGTACTTCAACTGGCGGCACTACAAAGCAGCAATCTAGCCGCGTTGGTGACAGTGCGATCGTTGGCTGTGGCTTGTATGCTGATAATAAAATCGGTGGTTGCTCAACAACAGGTGATGGTGAGTCGATTATCCCGGTGGTTTTGGCTAAAACTGCGATCGATTTCTTGAGTGGAAACCGACATCCAGATGAAGCAGCACAAATGGCAATAGACGCTTTGGTTTCTAAGGTTAAAGGTGAAGCTGGGTGCATCCTCATAGATCGTCAAGGACGAGTTGGCTGGGCGTATAACTCATCACACATGGCTTGTGCTTATATGACCGCAGGACAAGACAAGGTAGCTGCCTTTACCAAGAAATAACTCATACCAATTTGTAATGGGTTACGCCCCGCTATGCTAAGGAAATACGTAATTAAGTATCTAGGCATAAATCAATACAGTTCAGATAAGACCAAAACACTTGTAGAGACGGCGATTTATCGCGTCTCGAAAAACCACAATTTTGTACAATTAGCCTTAACTGAACCGTATTGAGGCATAAATAAATTTCAAGTTTGTAGTAAGGACTTTAGTCCTGATCATCCTTGCTCTGAGCGATAAATCGCTCACTACAAACTAGGAGTTTATTTTATATTTAATTATGTCTATCTACTTAATGGAACCAAATTAAATCTGAGTTTTCAAGTTTTAATATATAGCCTTGTTTTTCAATTTAGTGTTATTTGTAAATCCAGAAAACTCATTTTTCATAAACAACCACATCCATTTACGAATGCGGTTTATTGGAGGAGGAAATGAACTCAAAATACGACTTTCATTATTTTCAAGGGAGTACTCTTTCCGATCTGTTTGCTCAAGACATCACAGATGCATCTTATGGGTTTATTTTAAATTACCCTGCAACTGCCAGTTGGGCTGCTTATCCCAACCGGAAAAAATATTTTATTCAAGACGGCAGTAGTGAAGCCACCAAAACCTCCTTCGACAAGATTTGTCAGAAGGAACCTTGGAAAAATCTGGCTGTGTTAGGCGATCGCATTCCTGGAATTGTGATTATACCACCGTCAAACTCGCTAATTGGCTACTGGCAAGAGCATTTCGGCAGCCACTCCAATCGGTCGATGATGGATTGCTCGACTTATTTAGATGACCTTAGCCGCAGCGAACACTTCGACAAACTGATTACTTTATTTCCCTTTGATTGCCTCAAACCTGAAAAACACGCTGTTCCTCCAGACACTCATTACCGTTTACTCAGCAAATTCACCCTAGACCAACTGGGAGTGCAATGTCCAAAATACAAGAGCTACAATCTGCACCAAACCAATCTCGAAGATATTAAATTACCAGAATTTCCCTATTTAATTAAAACGTCCCACGGACTCTCAGGAGAAGGCACTTATATCATCAAAAATCCCAGCGATTTGAACTATTGTTTTGAAGAAATCAGGAAATATCTTGATATTAAGTTGCTCAATACGATTATTGTCTCCGAGTTTGTCAAGAATGAAGTGCAGAATTACTGCGTACAGTTCTATGTCAACAAGCTAGGAGAGATAACCCTCATCGGCACTACTAGCCAACTTGTCACTCCAGAAGGCAACTATTTAGGCGGACTGATTGACTATCGCAACACTGACATGAGCAAGTTCTTTGAGATGATTGCCGCCATTGGTCAGTATGCTCACAAACAGGGGTATTTTGGCGTGATTGGGTTCGATGTGTTGGAAGATCGAGACGGACAATTTTATGCGATCGATGCCAATTTTCGAGTTAATGGCTCGACTCCGTTGTGCTTGCAGCGTAATACCCTACTAGCATTGGGAAAGGAAGTAGCTAAATATTCCACTGACTACCGCATGGAAGGAACGTTAGATTCAATTTTAGTGACTTTAAAACTAGAACTAGATCGCAAAGATTTGATTATTCTGTCGGCTTTAGAGAAGGCTAAATACGGAAAAATCTACACCGAAATTTATGCGATCGTTACTGGTGAAACTATCCAGCAAATGCAGCATATCGAGAATAAATTACAGGATAAGGGATTACAATGGCTCCCTTGAACAGAGCTACTGTTGATATCTAGCGTTGTCAAGTAAGTTTTATTTATCCTATAGATTGAACTCTTTGCCTAATTTTTAAATGAATTAGCTTTGTTTTATGCAGTAGAGGGAAGAATGAAAAGAAATAACTTAGAATACTACGATTTGAACGCAGATAAATGGTGGAAGGAAGATGAGATTTTATATCTTTCTAACAACCTTAACAAGTCAAGATTCGATTTTTTTTCTAATTTCGTGCCAGATTGGAAAGGATTGAAAGTTTTAGATATTGGCTGTGGAGGAGGATTAGCTTGTGAATTTCTAGCCAATCTAAACGCTGATGTATCTGGAATCGATTTATCTTTTAATTCAATTAAAATAGCGCAAGAACATTCTAGATTAAGTAATTTAAAAATTGATTATCAGCGAGCATTAGCAGAAAACCTCCCTTACGAAGAAAATAGTTTTGATGTTGTTTTATGCTTTGACGTATTAGAGCATGTTGAAGATTGGAAAAAAGTTATTTCCGAAGCTTATAGAGTTTTAAAACAAGGTGGATTATTTTTATTTGACACAATCAATAGAAATTTCAAGTCTAAATTTATAATGATTTGGCTTCTAGAAGATACCCTAAAGCATATACCACCTGGACTTCATGACTGGAATAAGTTTATTAAACCGCAAGAAATGATAGAAGTAATGAAAAGTACTGGCTTTGCAAATTTTGAAATTAAAGGATTTGATTTGACGGGTGGTAGTAGCTTGAAAACATTGAGAAACATCCTGACTAAGGGCTTAAATAATCAAATAGAAGGTGAGAAAAGAGAATTATTTGAAATTAGAATTAATAATGATACTTCAGTTTGCTACATTGGCAAAGCAGTTAAACTAAGCTGAGAAAACATAAATTTTATTTATAGATGTAAACATTCAAAAAAATATAAATATAAAATATATTAATTTTCACTTCATTAAATTAAATATATGTATCCAGGAGAAGAGACATGAAATTTCAAATAGAATGTAATACAGGCGACATTAGCAAAATGTGTTTAATTTGCCAGGAAAATTTTCAGACAGATGAAGCCAGGTTAATTGTATGCAATGACCAAGGCGAAGGCTATGGAGATATCTGCCATCAATGTATAGCCAAGGGCGGTAATTGGGTTCAATTTCAACTCCAAAAATTCAGCCAGAAACTACTAGCTTGAAAATTATGTTAAGGATATTAAATGTTTGTAGGAAGCGACTGTAGCCTTTAAGATAGGGCTATAGCTGCTTCCTACAAGCAAATTTAATTAATTTTACATTGCATAACATCAAGAGAATAATAGGGTGCATCCCAGTTTTTATTATTCGATAAAATCATAAAATTTAATATGTCATTGCATTCGCGAACGCAATGACGGATACAAAAATGGGATGCTCCCGAATAATATAGCAATCCTAAATGATTTGGGTGCGGCTCTTTTAGGAAGACTGGCGAGGAGGTCAAACAAGCATTGCTATTGGTGGTGGAGTAGTAGAGCAACGAGCTTGAGAGACACCTTTGAGCAAAGGAATGCCACCTTGATATACAGTTAGATGATGACGTTGACGTTCTCGCTGTTGATGAAAGCGCCAATATTCATCCCAATCACCACTGACGTAAAGAGAACGAAGACGCAAAACAGCCTCAGCACCGTCAAGACTCCATCGAGCGCCAGTAATGTCCATTCTGTCCTTAATTAAGTAACGACAAGCCCCCTCAATCACACCAGTCGCAATGGGAAAACCCGCACCCAAATAAAATAGCTCTTTCACCCGAAATTTTGAAAAAAAGCTTGTTTTTGCAGTACCAATTGACCTTTAGGCTATTTGGTACTGCATTTAGTAACGTAGCCATGAGAGTTTCAGGCTGTAAAAATCAGTGAGGTTTAAATGGTACAGCTTTAAGTGTGCATCCAATTGGTCAAAATCTCATTTTCGGGTAAAAGTTGAGAATTTTTTCTGAAACTCTCTCTGGATAGCGTTTTCAGGCGTTGCATGGCGGTTCATAGCAGCTTCGCTACTTTCTCCCCAACTTGTGTTGCTGTTCCTCAAATTTAATCATGTGATTTTGCATACCTTTACGGGAACTCTAACTTTAACGAGTTCAATCCAGGTATTGGTGATGAGAATTACTTACAAAGAATCAAACCTCTGCTTTCAATTGTTGTTAACAGCATTGAGTACTGGATTCTTCACTTCAGGCATATCATCACCAGCCTTAGCTCAGGTAATATCTGATGGCACGACTAACACCAGTGTCAGCATTAATGGAAATGACTTTAGGATTTTCAATGGTGTTGATAAAGGAAATAATTTATTTCACAGCTTCAGTAATTTCTCTGTACCGACAGGTGGCAGCGCAACCTTTGATTTAACGAACACACCAAATATTACAACGATATTTAGTCGAGTCACAGGCGGTAATGTTTCTAATATAGATGGGTTGATTCGGACGCTCAGTAGCAATAACCCAGTCAGTTTATTTTTGATGAATCCTAATGGGATTGTATTTGGGCCAAATGCCAGCCTAAATATCGGTGGTTCGTTCGTCGGAACAACAGCAAGTAGTATCAAATTTAGCGATGGAACAGAATTTAGTGCAGTCAATTCCACTGAACCACCGTTGTTAACCATGAGTGTACCCGTGGGGTTGCAGATGGGAAGTAATGCCGGAGCAATTCAAGTCCAAGGCTCACCAATTCAAGTGCAAGGGCCTCCAGGGTTAGGGTTCGGTTTGTTCTTTTTTAGATTACCAACATTATCAGTGATTCCCAATCAGACTCTAGCACTTGTGGGTGGTCAGATTGATATTGATAGTGCCAATATTTCTGCTCCTGATGGACATATCGAATTATGGGCGCTGCAAAATGGAGAAATTGCCCTAGACAAGGAAACTGGATGGCAACTCACTTCTAAGCCAAATACTATCAACGGGGGTACAATTACACTGCAACAAACTTCCTTTATCACTGCGGATGGTAGCAACGGTGGCGCAATCAATATTTGGGGACGGGGATTAACCTTACAGGATGGCTCGAACATTGGTGCAACAACCTTTGCTGGACAAGGAAAAGGTATTACTGTCCACACTACAGAATTTATCGATCTTTTAGGAACCACCGATCTTGTTAACCAACCTCTCTTCGCTGGGATCAGCACTTCTGTAGGCAATTCATTAGGATTAATTGTACTTCCAGGGCCACCAGCAACAGGACAAGCAGGAAATATAACCATCGAAACTGGACGTTTAAAGATGGCTAATGGAGCTTGGCTTGTGTCAAGCACTTCTGGTAATAACTCTAGGACTGGAAATATTACCATTCACGCTACAGATGTGGATCTCTTGGGATATGAAACTTTACTTGGATCTTCTGCAACTACAATTGCTAATTTACTTCTCTCGGGAAGCAATAATCAGAGTGGACAAGTTACTGTTGATGCTCAAAGGGTTCACCTATTCAATGGTGGTCGTATTAGTAGCAGTGTGTTGGGAGGGAATGGTACAGGAGGAGAAGTCTCCATTCGAGCTACCGAAAGTTTAGAGATTCAAGGCGCTAACCCTGTTGGTATATTTAGTGCAGTTCTCGCTTCGCTGGAATCTGGGACAACAGGACAAGGAGGAAACATTTCTATCGATACAGGGAATCTCATATTATCAAATGGTGGTGGGATCACCAGTGAGGTAGTAGGTTCTCAAGTAAATTTCTTGGGTCTTTTTATACCAGGAGCAAACGGTACAGCAGGAGATATTGAGATTCGAGCTAAAGATATACAAGTCAGCGAGCCGATGATTGATGGATATAGCCAAACTATCACAGGTATCAAAGCTTCTCTGGGTAATGGTTCTGTGGGTTCAGGTGGCAATCTTAACCTGACAGCCGATAACCTGCGTGTGTTCAATGGTGGACAAATTACTTCTTCTAGTTTGGGTCAAGGATCTGCTGGTAGTGTTAACCTGCAAGTGAAAAATCTTGACGTACAAGGAACTTCCCAAAACTTAATTAATGGTAGCTCTCTCAAGAGTGCGATCGCCGCATCTTCAACAACTAGTTTTGCTGCGGGGTCTGTAAATATCACATCAGATGCAGTACGTGTCAGGGATAATGCGGAAATTACTGTGAGTAATACAGGCAGTGGCGATGCAGGCAACCTAAATATTACTGCTAATAACATCTTTCTTGACAATGGCGCAAATCTGCGTTCTGAGGTGAATGGAGGGGGTCAAGGTGATATCCACCTCAATGCCAATGATGTACTGCTATTACGGCACGGCAGTAACATTATTACTAATGCCCTTGGTACTTCCACAGGAGGCAACATTAATATCAATGCTGGGTCAATTGTCGCTGTGCCAAAAGAAAACAGCGATATTTCGGCTAATGCGGTACTGGGAAGCGGTGGCAATATCCAAATCACTACTGGGGGCATCTTCGGATTCCAATTTCAAGACCAACTCACACCCAATAGTGACATTACTGCCAGTTCCCAATTTGGGTTAAGTGGTACAGTTCAAGTTAATACTATCGTTGTCGATCCCAATTCTGGCTTAATCGAACTGCCAGCCAATGTCACCGACCCATCCCAGAAAATAGCTTCAGGTTGTTCGGCAAATACTGGTAGTAGTTTTGTGGCTACAGGACGCGGAGGAATATCGCAAAATCCCACGCAGGAAGTCAGGAGCGATCGCCCTTGGTCTGATACTCGTGACATCTCTGCATATCACAAAACTGGTAATGTGACTGCCCAAATACCGACAACACCACAAGTTCTTGTACGGGCTACTTCTTGGCATCGCAATGCCTTTGGAAAAATTGAACTGGTTGCAGATAAATCTCCGAATCAGGTACAACCATCATTAACCTGTGCTGGGCTTCCCAAGAGTTAATTGCCTAAATATCCCTCTTCTGTCACTTTCCGAGTATTCTTAACCCTCTTTTGTCACTCTCCGGGAGGGCGATCGCTAGAAGCCTCATGAGGCAATCAATACAAGCTATACTATTAGAAAAAAATCGGTCTTGTATTTGTTATTAGAAAAGAATCGCGCAATCGCTTGCTATACAAAAGCTCTAGATGTTATAAAAGGCAAATATTTTCGGAGAGTGACAGAAGAGGGCTATAGGAATCCTACTTGAGTCTTGCTCAGTATGCTGAGAAGTCGAGCTTTGGATGTCAAGCTTCTAGGCAGCTTGATTGTTCTATAGTGGTTGGGTTTATAAGCATTAGTTTGCTGGGATCTGTTTGAAATACATAATTGAAAACTTATTATTCCACTTCTATCAGTTCAGTTGACTGCTTCATTGGGAATAGGAATCGCATTAGCTGGCCTAGCGGTATAGAGCGTTGCTCCTGAACAAAAACTAAGGGTACAAGTGCAACCATCCGTAGTAAGCCTGAGATAACAAATAGCCCCAGCAAACCAGCAGCACCAGGGAGAGTTGCTAGAAAGCCACCGATAGTAATACCCATTGCTCCAGTGATACCAGCAATTGCACCTGCGATCGCAAAATAACTCGACTGATTACCCAACGGTGCTATTCCCATCATCAAATTGTTGGTACACAAATCAATTGCTGCCCACGTTGCGCCAGCTAGTATGTGCAACAACGGTAGCCAGATCCAAAAAGAAATGCGATCGCTTCCAACCAAGAGCCACAGCAGAGGTGTTACCGCCACCAAGACTCCCACTAATAACAGTAACGGGCGATTCCCAATCCGGTCGGTCAGTTTGCCCCACAAAAGCAGCATTAGCATATTCGCACCAGTTCCTAAGCCGTGATAAATCGTTACTACACTAATATCTATATCCAGGTAGCAGATAAAGGTTAAAGAAAGGAGCGCTGACGTTAACAGCAAAGCACCAGATGCTCAGGTAAAGTACAAACTTCAAGAAATTAGCATCTTTAAACAAGCTAAAATCTATTCCTTGGGGCTGTGGGTGTGATGTGTCTAAATCCCCAACTTTTAAGATCTGCGGGTTTATATCAGTCATCCAGAACTGACAGCCCACACTGATTATCCCTAGTATGATTCCTACAACCAAGACTGCACCATAACCTTGAAGGGTTCCACCAGGCCAAGCTGATACCGCTAAACCTAGCATCGGCACACCAACAAGGTTAGTCAAACCGAGAATACTATTGCGAAAGCCAAAATATCGTCCCCGCAACCGCTGAGGTACTAACACAGCTGACCACCCAAGCCAAGGCGCACGACCAAAAGCTTCGATAATATTAGCTACTAAGAGAATTGCCAGTGTCAACTGTACTACTTGGTATCCAGTAATACGAGATGAAGTAACCAACCAAATCGCTGGTAGAAGAATCAACCATAGCAGCCGTGACGGGATAAAAATACACATGAAATACTGGCGGAAGCTAGTGCTTCGGTTTACCAAATATGCTCCCAGTGGTTGGAGCAGATTCACCATCTGAGGGATAGCTGCGAGTAGACCAATTTCGACTGGGCCAGCGCCTAACTCTAGCAAGAAATTACTGAGCAACGCGCCGCCGATGATACTATAAAGAACCGCAGCAAAAACACTTTCATAAGTTAGTGCCCTGAGACTTTGGCGAATTTCTGGCTTAGAAATTTTTAGAAACAGTTTTGGAGTTGGGAAAAGTACCGTCTCTGTTAATGTCCTATCCTCTGAAATTTCTTGAATGGGAACAGGGGGAAGAGAACTAGCTTCTACTGAAATATCATCTTCTTGGGGCTGAACCATATTATTTAGTCAATATTTAAAGAGTTAAATTGTTATAGCTACTATGAGCAAGAATTAGTAAAACTTATATAAGATTTAATCAATAAGTTCTAAGGCATTGCAATTGCTTACTTGTCCCGAAAACTATAGGAATCCGCTTTGATTTCTGAACTAATTTACGTGGTGCGCGTTCGCGGAGCGTGTCGCAGACAAGCGCAGCGCAAGCGCGATAGG
>NZ_JBDNJQ010000177.1:0-16059 GCF_051172895.1 Nostoc sp. CALU 1950
GCCTATTGCCTGCCTACGCAAATCAGTTCAGAAATCAAAGCGGATTCCTATATCTATAAATCATCATATACATCAAACACAAAAAATATTTCATAATTGCTTGTATAGGACTTGAAAATTTAGAAACTTTAGTTTAAAACAAACAGATATTTATCTTCAAAGAATGACATTAATAAAGAAAAAATAGTTATAAAGAAATATTGAAAGCCGGGTAAATGTTATTTGGTTACAGAAAGAGGTTTCAAAAAAAAGTTAAAAAAAGATGACAACCAATCATAAAACTACACCATGTTTGGAACTCAAAATACTTCAAAAAACTCCAATAATGATCAATGGGCAGCAACTTCCCAAAAAATACAAGCGTTAGCATCTCCTCTTGATAGTTTAACTACTCTAAGTTCTGATTCGCTTCTGGGGAGTAAGAGTTCCTCACAACCAGAACAATCAGCGGTGGTATCAGCAAATCCCAATCCCAATCCTTACTTAACTAGTGCAGCGATTGTTCCTGACTTTAACGGTGATGGCAAAACTGATAAACTTTGGGTCAATGCCCAAACTGGTGAAATTATCGTTCGCCTGATGGATGGAACAAGTGTTATTGAACAGGGTTCTCTGGGTCAATTTGACCTAGCCGCCTATGATTACAAAATTGCCGAATTCAACAATGATGGCAAAACCGACTTCTTATTACGCAATAAGACAACCGGTGAGAATAGTATTGTGCTGATGGATGGCACCAGAGTTGCTAATGCAGCTGCTCTAACTACCGTTGATGCAGCCTGGAATCCAACAATTGGCGATTTCAATGGCGATCGCAAAACCGATATTTTCTGGCATAATGCTACAACCGGTGAGAACGCTATTTGGGAAATGGATGGCACAACAGTTCTCACTGCAACTGTTCTAGACACTACAGACCCAGCACTAACTCCTACCATTGTTGATTTCGACGGCAACGGCAAGAGTGACATCTTCTGGCGCAATCAGACAACAGGCGATAACAGCGTTTGGTTCATGGATGGTACGCAAAAGAGTGAATTTGCTCTGCAATCACAAGATGCAGCTTGGACTTATAGCGTTGGCGATTTCAACGGCGATTTAAGCACTGACCTGTTGTGGAGAAACGCTCAAACAGGTGAGAACAAGATTTGGACAATGAGAGGTATCTTAGTCACTGAAGGTGCTTTGGGAACACTTGACTCATCTTGGACTTCCAAAATTGGTGATTTCAACGGTGATGGCAAGACCGATATCTTCTGGCACAATGGAACCACAGGTGCAAACACTGCTTGGTTGATGGATGGTACAACAGTCGCTACTGAAGCTTTCTTACCGGCTAATAACCCAGCCTTGACACCATCTCTTGGTGATTATAACGGTGATGGTAAGACCGATATCTACTGGCGCGATCAGACAGCAAGTGCAGACAACATTTGGACTATCAATGAGACGACAGCCGTTGAGACTCCCATCAGCGACGCAGATAAGCTTGGCCCAGAGTGGTATACGTTCTAAAATCACGTGAGTTCGATGAACCTCTCCCTCCCAGCCTCCCTCTCCGAAACGGAAAGGGAGGAGCAACGAATTCAGCCTTTTGCTCCCCTCTCCGCGTCGGAGAGGGGTTGGGGGAGAGGTCATTATTCTCCCCCTGCTTCCCCTGGTTCTTTCTCAGTCCCTTTTATTCAAAACTTGTAACTCAAAACCTGAATTTCCCCATTTTCCGGCAATTTACCAGGGCTAATGGAAATACTATCTCCATTGCTACGCCGCACTGTCATACCTTGCATCAAGGTCAGAAAATCATCGAGTGGTGAAATATCGCACTTAGCAGCATCAGCAGCCTGTGTCCGGTAATGGGTTGGAATCACGAGTTTAGGATTTAACACTTGAACAGCCTGCTTTGCTTCCTCAGCATTGTAGGCTTTTGCACTGCCTCCCACTGGAATAAATGCTACATCGGGACGCCCCATCAGGATTTTTTGCTCAATGGTAATTGGTGCAGCGGCTCCGCCTAAGTGTAAGATATTAATTCCGCCTTGCTTCCAACTCCAAGCGGTGTTTGAGCCAAACTGCTTACCACCTTTGCGATCGTGGTCTATGGCAATTCCTTGGAACTTAATGCCTTTAAACTCATAAACTCCTGGTTCATAGATGAGTTTTGCATTTCCCGGTAGTACATCTACAGCACCTTCATCTAGTAGTTGACTGCTAATCAGTACTAAATCTGCTGCCACTTTTGGGGGACGATATCCAGCAGTACAGCCGACTGTCCGAAATGGATTGACGAGAACTTTCGCACCGCCACCAGTAAAAAGAAAGCAAGTATGACCCAACCACTGAACTGATAAACCGCTAGATTGTGCGTCAGCTTGAGATTCAGAACCCAAGGTAGTAACTAAAGCTGTGACCAACCCCGCCCCAGCATAGCCCATCAACTGTCGTCGTTTCATTAATTATGCTCTTGACTGTAACTGTTCCAAAAAATTTCGCAATAACTGTTTTCCTGAAGATGTCAGGACACTCTCTGGGTGAAATTGGACGCCCTGAATGTGAGGATAGTTCCGGTGTCGCACTCCCATAATGGTGTTGTCTTCAACCCAAGCGGTGATTTCTAACACATCTGGGCAAGTCTCACGTTCGATTACCAAACTGTGATACCTGGTGGCGGTTAGAGGATTTTCTAATCCCCGGAAAACTCCCACCCCAGTGTGAGACACCTGAGAGGTTTTGCCATGCATCAATTCTGGAGCCGGAATTATTTTACCACCGAATACTTGACCGATGCTTTGATGTCCCAAACAGACACCTAAAATTGGTAACTCTTGTCCTAGCTGTTCAATCAATTCTAAAGAAATACCGGCATCTTCCGGGCGACCAGGCCCAGGAGAAATAACCACAGCTTCCGGCTTTAAGGCTTGAATCTCATCTATGGATATTTTGTCGTTACGAAAAACTTTAATCTCATCTGCAACTGGGAATTCTGCTGCCAATTCTCCCAGATATTGCACTAAGTTATATGTAAAACTGTCGTAATTATCGATAACTATAATCAAAGCTCATCACTCCTGGTTTTTAACACTCACTAGTTGCAAACAGCATAGACAAATATCTCATGCTATTTGTTTGCTAGGTGTAAAAATAACGCTGACGTGGACACGTATATATAAAGCGGCTACTCTACGACAAGCCACTTCGTAAATTTTAAATTGCTTATAATATGTTCTGCAAAGGAAATCGGACAGAGTGTAATTCTCTTACCGAGTCACTTGGCTATGCCTGCGGTAAATGCTCGCCTTTGCAAATCACATTTACAAAGCCGATATAATTAACGTTACCAGAGGAGGGAGCAATAGCGTACCAGCTACCAGCACCGCTACTAAAGCAGAGACAAGGACTGCACCGGCTGCACAATCTTTAGCAATTTTTGCCAGATCATGGTATGTCTGCTTAACGGTTAAGTCCACAAGGGACTCGATCGCTGTATTTAGTAACTCTAATGCCAAAACTAAACCACTAGTTATACCAATTACCGCTATTTCCACCGCTTGCAGATGTAAAAAAACGCTTAAAGCGATCGCTAAAGCACAAACACTTACATGGATGCGAAAATTACGTTGAGTTTGAAAACTATAGCTGATTCCAGCCCAAGCATATTTAAAACTAACAAATAAATTAGAGGCTACTTTCCAAGAGAATTCTCGTTCATTAGACACAAGTGTTTGTAACGAGGTAGGCGTTTGTGGTGGAGAAATTTTTTGGGACATAGACTTAAAAATACAAAGATAGAGTTGCTACAGTGGGAATATTTGCCAATCTTAATGGCAGAATTAACTTTGAGGCAATCTTTAGGGAATTTTCCACAGAAGTATTATAAAAGTATTACCAAAAATTGACACTAACGGATACACAAGCTACTGCTATTCAATGTCAATAGTAATACCTATTGCGTTCAGCAATCTCACTTGCTGTTCTAACATTCGCTCCAAACTTTCTTCATCAGGATGATCCCAGCCTAACAAGTGCAATAAACCATGAGCAGCTAACCAGGCTAGTTCAGTTGGTAAACTATGTTCTTGTTGTTGAGCTTGGCGTTGTGCCGTATCTACAGACACAATAATATCACCTAGATATAATGGCACAGAGGTTAGCATTTCTTCGCTTTGAGGAAAATCCACCTCCAAAGCAGCAAAAGCTAAAACATCGGTAGGCTTATTTTGTTGACGATACTGAGAATTGAGTTCTTGAATTTGCGAGTCATCTGTCAAACGCAGCCCAATTTCATAACTTGGCGCTGGCGGAATCTGAGGGTGAAGTATTTCCAACCAGTCATTAAACCAATTTTCCCAAGTTTCAGGAGTAATTCGGGCATGGGTGTCCCCAATTTTTACAGATGTTGTCGGGGACAACTCGTAAAAATACTCCTCCACATATAGTTCAACTCTCAGGGGCACACAGTCTCCTAGTCTGAGGTTTACGATTTGTCGTTAGTGAGTTAGGTAAGCAAGACCAACTAGGAGAGCTAAAAGCCCTACAGCAGTCAACGCAAAATGCTTCAGGGAAGTTGCACCCTTCCGCACCATGTTTCGCATGGCGAGTTTTACGTAGCTAGGTTGAGATTCTGATGAAGGAGAGTTGCTCATAGTTATTTGTCTACAGACTCTTTTATAACTGTAACAGTTGGTCTGGGATAGAATGGCGATCGCCTGTATCTTGCTGAGAAATTTATCCAAGATGCTATGCGATCGCGCCAATCTGAAAATACGAAAAAATAAATAATAAGTAGTAAGTAATGTTAAAAATAATTTACTTACTACTTGTAAATAACTCTCAATTATGAAGGAGTGTTTTCTACTAGTTTATTTTCTTGGCGCAGATAAGCTTGGATGAATGTATCAAGTTCACCATTCATAATATCGCCAATCGCTGTTGTTTCCGTGTTTGTACGCAAGTCTTTCACCATTTGGTAAGGGTGAAATACATAGTTACGGATTTGATTTCCCCAGGAGGCTTCCACCATATCGCCACGAATTTCGGCAATTTCTTGGGCACGTTGCTCTTTAGCTATGACCAACAGCTTTGCTTTGAGGCGATTGAGGGCTTTTTCTTTATTTTGCAGTTGCGATCGCTCTTCTGTACAGCGCACCGCAAGACCTGTCGGAATGTGAACAATTCGCACCGCAGTTTCTACTTTGTTGACGTTTTGTCCACCTTTACCACCAGACCGAGTTGTGGTGATATCCAAATCCTTGTCTGGAATATCCAATTGCACAGAATTATCAATCTGCGGCATTACTTCCACCCCTGCAAAACTGGTTTGTCGCTTACCGTTGGCATTAAAAGGTGAAATCCGCACTAAGCGATGTGTACCCATTTCCGATCGCAAGTAACCATAAGCATAGCGACCAGTAATTTCTAGGGTTGCCGATTTAATTCCGGCTTCATCTCCTTCCGACTCTTCAGCTAAAGTTACCTTATAGCCGTGAGCTTCGCCCCAACGGGTGTACATCCGCATCAGCATAAATGCCCAGTCTTGAGCATCTGTGCCACCAGCGCCAGCACTAATGGTCAGTACAGCACCTTCAGCATCATAAGGCCCGGAAAGTAACTGTTGTAACTCCCACTGGTCAAGGTCACGATTCAGTTTAGTGATGGTAGATTCCGCTTCTTGGAGTAGTGCCTCATCGGTTTCTAACTCCAATAACTCAACAACTGCCTTAGTATCTTCCAAATTGGCGTGCCACTGATCGTATTGCTGGAGGTGGGCTTTCAGGTCGTTGAGTTCTTGTAGGGTTTGTTGGGCTTGGGTTTGGTCATTCCAAAATTCTGGTTGAGCAGATATTTTTTCGAGGTCTTGAATTTTGGCTGTCAGTGCAGGTACGTCAAAGATAGTCCTGGGTTTTACCCAGGCGGCCAGACAACGTTTCGATTTCGCGTTTGAGTTCTAAGACTTCCATAGTGCTTGCTGAATGATTGATAGAGCGCTTTGGATTGTTAAATTGCTCTTTATTCTATTGTATTTATTAATTTTAGCTGTAGTTGGGCAAATTCTCCCTGCACTACTTCTAATCAACAAAAATTTATAAGAAGAATTCAGAACTCAGGAGCAAAGCCAGAGACGTTTTCGTTAGCTTTGGTCAGAATGAGCGTATGAATTCTGTACGAGTGGGTGACGAATATTGGTAAAAAGCGAGTGTTTAGTGGGTGAAAAAAATTAAAATATTCTCGCCTTAAAACTCTATCCCTTTATGGGTAGAGTATTCACCAATTCTGAATTCTGAATTCTGAATTCTGACTCCTGTTTTATAAGTCATTTCCAAAATCTGTGATTAATATAATCAGAAAAACAAATAGTCTGATTGCGAACCCCAGTCAAAACAGTAGTTATTGTTACACCCAATCATAAAAAACGCGGATAACATTAGAAAAATCTCACCCAATCAAGAAGGTGAGCGAAAACTGTTTATCTTTGTGTCCTACTAACAGCTGTCCTCTAGGCATGAATTGTTAAGTAATTATCCTAATAATGGATAGAAATTAATTACACCTTGTCTAAAGTATTAGGCAAAAAATTACTCCACAAGGGTGAGGTGTAACTTGACAAAATTCTGTCACTATGCGTTAGTTATTAGCTAAAAGCAAAGGAGTTTGCAATGCATCGACAAATGTGCTGGTTATCTAAGTCTGGTGGCGATGGAGAGAAAATTTTGTATTTGCAGACAGAACCCAATCAGCCTTGGCGTCCCTACACCACTTTTGGACATTTTGCAGTCCCAGATTATCAAATACCAGGTGGTTCTAAAGGTTGGGCAACTTATCAAAAACTTCTGAAAGCAGGTTGGACATTAGTACCTAGCGCAAGGGCAAACGAGTTTGGCAATAGCAGCTACGCAGAGTCAACAATTCAAAATCAATAGTCATTTGTCATTTGTCATAAGTCATTAGTTATTCTGCGCGTCGTTGCGTCTCCCCAATCCCTGACTTGCTTACAAACCTCTTGGGGAACCTTCACCGCGAGGATCGGCGGCCCCTTCTAGAGTTCCATCGGGTGTAACCGCGATCGCGTTACCATTACCCCAGGGAGCAGTTTCTTTTATTTTGTGTCCCCGACGGCGTAAATCTTGCACAGTCAAAGCATCTAAGCCCCAGGATTCAACGCGCAACTCATCTGGTAGCCATTGATGATGTATGCGTGGAACAGAAACAGCCGCACCAACATCCATGTTGTATTCCAGCACATTCAAAATCACTTGTAAAACCTGAGTGATAATGGTGCTACCACCAGGCGCACCCGCTGCCATACGGAAACGACCATTTTCTGTGACAATTGTGGGAGTCATGCTGGATAGAGGAGTTTTGCGGGGCGCAATGCTATTGGCATCGTTACCAACCAAACCAAAGGCATTAGGTACTCCTGGCGCAGCAGCAAAATCATCCATCTCATTGTTGAGGACAATTCCAGTTCCTGGTGTTACTACACCAGCACCAAAACTGAGATTAATCGTGAAAGTCAAACTCACGGCGTTGCGTTCTTCATCCACAACACTAAGATGGCTGGTTTCAGGAGATTCATGCCGAGGACAAGGAGATGAGGGAAGACGCAGACATTTGGAATTCAAATCTACTGGCTTGATCTCGGTCGAGGGTCTAGCCACTTGCATATTAATTTCTTGACGGCGTTTTTTGGCGTAAGCTGGACTAAGTAGTTCTTGTACAGGGACTTTGACAAAATCAGGATCGCCTAAATATTGTGAGCGATCGCTGTAAGCAATCTTCATTGCCTCTACCATTAAATGTATGGCGTCGGGATGATGCCATCCTAAAGATTTAAAATCGGTATCACCAATAATATTTAAAATCTGCAATAGGTGAACGCCTCCCGATGAAGGTGGCGGCATTGAGCAAATTTTAGCTTGGCGAAAATTTCCACAAACGGGAGTGCGCCAGATTGGTTTGTAGGCTTTGAGGTCTTCTAAAGTAATTAAACCACCATTTTTTACCATATCAGAAGCGATCGCACGGGCAATACTTCCGGTGTAAAAACTTTGGGGATTTTGGGTAATTGTGGCTAAAGTCTGTGCTAAATCACGCTGCACTAGCTTGTCCCCTGGTTTGTAAAATTCACCGTTGCGAGTGAAAATTTCCCGCAGGGCCGGATTGTTAAGAAGTGCTGGCTGGCTGGATTGGTTTGTTTGCAGATAACGCCAAGTTGCTGCATCGCCCAGAATGAAGCCATCTTTAGCGAGTGCGATCGCAGGTTTCATCACCTCTTGCCAAGAAAGCTTACCATAGCGACGATGCACTTCATAAAGTCCCGACACCGTTCCTGGTGTCGCCACTGCTAAATAACCTTTAATACTTGCATTGGGACGCACCTTTCCTTCTGCGTCAAGATACATATTTCTTGTAGCTTTCAAGGGTGCGCGTTCACGGAAATCTAATGCTTTGATGTTGCCAGTTTTCTCAGAGTGCATCAGCAAAAATCCGCCGCCACCGATTCCGGCTGAAAAAGGCTCAACTACAGAAATTGCAAAGGTTGTGGCTACAGCTGCATCTACAGCATTACCACCTTTGCGTAACATCGAAACTCCCGCTTCACTCGCTAGGGGATGGGCTGAAACCACCATTCCCTTTTTGCTGCGTAGGGGTAAAGTTAAAGCAGCCGAGGCAACTTGGCTATAAACAAAGAGGGTGAAAGAAAAGACTGCAATGGCTACGTGCGCCACAGGCATCGCAACTGGCTTGGCTTTAGTAACAGTAAGCATTTTTATACCATTTTTCATAAAAACTTATACATATATAGCATCTGAGTGTACTTAATTTATCAGATTTTGATTACCATTGTTTGCGTAGCTTGTCGCCGTAGGCATGGCTCCCCCTTGAAAAAGAGGCAGGGAGCAGGGGGGGGAATGGTTAGAGCCTATTTATAAAGCAATACAGTTCAGATAAGACCAAAACACTTGTAGAGACGGCGATTTATCGCGTCTCGAAAACCCACAATTTTGTACACTTAGCCCTTAACTGAATCGTATTGATTTATAAAGTAAATATTAAGTAGGGTGTGTTACGGCTGTGTAGGAATTTGAGGGTTTGAGAAAGTCTAATTTAGCCGTAACGCACCATATTCCCAGGTGTCGTACTCTCAGCGATAACGCACGCTACAATTTAACATTTACTTTTTAAATGGTCTCTTACAAATATAAAGAGTATGCAAAGATTTTTTTAAAAGATAGACATCTAAGTAAATATTCGATATTTAGTTATTGTTGGGTTATTTTGATGTTTGCTATTTTACAGATAGAAATTCAAGGGCGATGCCTACGGCGGCAAGCTACGCCGACAACAAATGCATAAAAATTCTCTTTTTTATGCCATCTAAAGTTTTCCCTATTTTTAAACTAGTAAGACTTATGCATTGACAAAGCAACTAAATTTTGTACAGTGCTTAAGACTTAGATAGTTCTCAATCCTGGGATAAGTAATGTTTGAAAGCGAATTAAAGGGGAAATCTTTAATGAACAATTGGCGAGTCTATCTATCTAAAGAGTGAATATTGTATGCCGAAAGCTTCAACTTTTGGCAAATTATTTGTGCCATCAAACAGCACAAACTCGATTATTGACAACTGAACTTACTCCAAAAATCCATTCAATCAGGAAAAAGTTATGGCAATTATCATTGGAACCAGCGGTAACGACACCCTACAGGGCGCTTTTGATTACATCGATTACAACGACACCCTAACTGGTGGCGGTGGCAACGATAGATTTCTTTTTGAAGGCGGCTCAAACTACATTAATAAGATCACCGATTTCGGTGGAGTAGGTAAAGGAACAAACCCCACAGCAGCAGTTATTGCCGAAGTGGATACCTTAAGTTTCCAGGGCGATAGTGGCTTTACAGCCCAAAACTTGCTCCTCGCCCAGAATGGCACAAGTTTGGAAATCGGCTTTCAAGGGTTTGGTAATAGTTCCTTAGCTGGTTACAAATTCATCCTGAAAAACTTTGCCCTGGAAAACCTGGATAACCTCACCAAATCCGCTGGAGCCACCGTAGATTTGGGTAATATTCTTTTTTATGGGCAAACTACCATCACCGACAGCTTTGATGTCTTCGATGCCAACTCCACCCAAAGCACTGTCTTTAAAAAGAACACAGTCACCTTCCTAAACGACCTAGACAACAATGTTAGTGGCTTTGACAATTCAAATGATGTCATCAATGGTCAAGGGGGTGATGACATTCTTGAAGGCTTAAGTGGCAATGACATTTTGAGGGGTGGCGCGGGCAATAATACCCTCAACGGTGGTGTTGGTGACGATAATTTGTATGCTGACTTCCCCTCAAGCAATAATCTGTTTAATGGTGGCGATGGCAATGATTTTCTCTCCATCTCTGGCGGAAACTACAACAACTACTACACACCAAGCTACGACAATCGCTCTTTAGGCAACAATACCCTCAACGGTGGGGCAGGTAATGATACTTTAAATGCTAGCGGTTCATTAGGCGATAACCTCTTAGATGGGGGCGATGGCAATGATTCTCTCTCCATCTCTGGGAGGACAAGTAGTGAGCAGTATACATCGTCTAACTCTGGCTCAGATGGCGATAACACCCTCAACGGTGGTAATGGTGATGATATCTTGAGTGCTAGTGGATCATCAGGCGATAACCTGCTTTTTGGAGGGGATGGCAATGATTTTCTAGACATCTCTGGCTTTTTTACATTTTATTACGACTCCGCCTACGACTCTCGCTCATCTGGCAATAACTTCCTCTCTGGGGGCGATGGCAATGATACTCTAACAACTTCTGGTGCCACTGGTAATAACACCCTCAACGGTGGTAATGGCGATGATAGCCTTACAGGTGGTAATGGCAATGATAGCCTTACAGGCGGCGGTGGTAAGGATAAATTTGTTTACGACGGCTTATACAAAGAGGACGACTACTACAGCGACACCATTAATAATGGCACTCATACGATCGCCGATTTTGATGGAGTAGGTAAAGGAACAAACCCCACAGCAGCAGTTATAGCCGAAGTGGACACTCTAATATTCCAGGACAATAGTGGCTTCACTGCCGACAATTTGCTTCTCACCCAGAATGGCACAAGTTTGGAAATCAGCTTTCAAGGGTATGGTGATACCAGATTCATCCTGGAAAACTTTGCCCTAGAAAACCTGGAAAACCTAACCAAATCTACTGGAGCCACTGTAGATTTGGGCAATATTTTGTTTTATGGGCAAACTACCATCACCGACAGCTTTGATGTCTTCGATGCCAACTCCACCCAAAGCACTGTCTTTAAAAAGAACACAGTCACCTTCCTAAACAACCTAGACAACAATGTTAGTGGCTTTGACAATTCAAATGATGTCATCAATGGTCAAGGGGGTGATGACATTCTTGAAGGCTTAAGTGGCAATGACATTTTGAGGGGTGGCGATGGCAATGACACTCTCAACGGTGGCGATGGCAATGACACTCTTAATGGTGGCACTGGCAATAACACCCTCAATGGTGGCAATGGCAATGATTCCTTAAATTTTGACTCCCTATCTACGTTAGTCACTCAAACAGTAGACGGGGGAGCAGGTAACGACACCTTGTCTTTCAGTTATAGCAGTGCTACCACGGGAATTACTTCGACTTTCAATCCTACTACTAACATTACAGTAATTTCTTCGACGGCGGACACAACAGTGTTTAGCTACAAGAATATCGAACAATTAAATATCACAGGTACAGACTACGATGATTATCTTGTGGGAAGCAATGGTAATGATAAGCTCCGCTCAGGCAATGGTAACGATACAATAGATGGCGGCGCTGGTGACGATTTCTTGGATATTAGTCTTTCAACAGGAAATCACCTCCTCAATGGAGGCAATGGCAATGATTCTTTACAGGCGTTGAGTTACGATTACGACGAATTCGGAAATTTTGTTAACGGTAGCATATCTGGCAATAACACTCTCAACGGTGGTGCTGGTAACGATTATTTGGATGTTTACGGTTCAACAGGCAATAATCTATTAGATGGGGGCGATGGTAACGATATATTGAATGCTTCCGATACAGGCAACAATCTATTATATGGGGGCAATGGTAACGATATATTTAATGTTTTCGGTTCAGGCAATAATCTATTAGATGGGGGCGATGGTAATGATTCCCTGATAGCCTCTGGTGCCTCAGGTAATAACACCGTAATTGGTGGCAATGGTGACGATACCCTCAGAGGTGGCAGTGGCGATTCTATCCTCATTGGTGGCAAGGGTAATGATAGGCTCTTTGGGGAAAATGGTACTGATACCTTTGTTTTCAATAGTTTCGATGAAGGTCTTGATAGGATACGTGACTTCAGTTCTCTTAATGAACCTAATGAACTAATTCAAGTATCGGCTGCTGGTTTTGGTGGCGGTTTATCAGCAGGTGTACTTAAGACGAGTCAGTTTACACTTGGAGAATCTGCAACCACTAGCACCCAGCGATTTATTTATAACTCCACCACAGGTGCATTGTTCTTTGACCAAGATGGTAATGCAGGCGCATTTACTCAGGTGCAATTTGCAGAATTATCTACTGGGTTGTCACTAACGAACAACAATTTTGTGGTTGTTTAACCATATTGCTTACATCCCCATCCCTCTACAGGATGGGGATGTAAGCAAGCCAAAAAGGAAACGTTCTCAAAGTATATGGATACCGTAATTACACCAGAAAAAATCGAGTTACCACCTGGCGCGGTGTTAAAACTTCTGGGAAACTGGCAAGACTATCAAGTATTGAGTCAGCAATTAGGCGATCGCTCCTCACCTCGTATTAAATATAGACCTGGGGAAATTTTGCTAATGGCACCGCTACCAGAACACGGAAGAGATGCGAGTTTGCTGGCAGATATTGCTAAGGTTTTGCTGGATCATTTAAACCGCATATACGAGTCATTTACGCCCATTACCATGAGCTTGCCAGAAATTAGTGGTATTGAACCAGACTATTCCTTTTACATTGAAAATTGTAGAGCAGTAGTAGGCAAAAAAAGAATTGATTGGGAGTCAGATCCACCACCAGATTTAGCGATTGAAATAGATGTTACAAGCTACACCGATATTAATGATTACTTACCTTATCGAGTGCCAGAATTTTGGATATTAAAGAGTAATCGCCTATTAATTTATAGATTACAGACAGAAAGTTATGTGCTTACAGAAAGCAGCTACTTTCCTAACGTCAGAGAAATTGTGCAGCAATGTCTCCAAATGACCAATGAGCAATCAACAAGTGAAGTCATTAGGTGGTTAAAGAACTTTTTGCATGGACAACAGTAGGGTGTGTTACGGCTTCCGTAACGCACAATTTCAGATTCTCAGTGCGTTAGACTAACCCTTAATTACGAATTACGAATTACGAATTATTTTAATTTCTTTGATATCCGAAACTCCTGGACAACATCTTTAATATCACGTAATTCACCCTCAACCAGATAGTTTAATTGACGCATTTCATCTGCCGAAATCTTTCCGGCAAGTGAGGCGATCGCAGTTCTTAATTCAGGATACTTTTTTAATATTTCTTGTCGGACAATAGGCACTGTTTCATAAGGCGGAAAATACTTTTTATCATCCTTTAGTACAACTAAACCTAAGCGAGAAATCTGTCCGTCAGTGGAATTACCCGCCACCATATCTACCTGTTTTTGAATCAAAGCACGATATATTAAACCCAAGTCCATAATTTGGGGAGATTTGGCAAAACGTAAATCGTAAGTTTTAGCTAATCCTGGAAAACCATCTTCTCGTTCTAAAAATTCATAACCGAAACCGCCACGCCACTTTGGTGTATACTGAGTAGCTTGAGAGAGAGTTTCAATGTTGTTGCGCTTGGCATCTTCACCCCGGATAATTATTGCAAAAGTATTTTCAAAACCCAAGCTTGGCATCACTTCCAGATTGAATTGCTGGGAGTATGCTTGTTTTAATCTTTCATAAACCTCTTTGGGGTCATTAACTGCTTTCTGCTTTAAAATTCCAGTAAAAGCTGTGCCTGTATACTCAATATATGCGTCGATTTTGCCAGCAGTAATAGCACTATGACAAACAAAAGAACCACCCAAACGAGGGCGACGATCTACTTTTAAATTAGTTGTCGCCTCAATTTGCTGTGCTAACAGTTCACCTAAAATATCTTGTTCAGTAAAATCTTTAGAAGCAAGAATAATATTGCCACCGTTATTACTATTTGAATTTGGCGTACAGCTAGTAATTACCAATAGCAAGGCAAAAGTTAAAAAACAAAGTGCTAAAAATCTTTTCATAAGAGACAATTTATAAATTAAATTTTAGAGGATGTATTACAAGTATTGGGCAAATAGAATTCGCTACTACACAAACAATAAGAAAAAATTAAGGGTTTTTAACCTGCGTAGGCAGGTTTTGTATTTCGACTCCGCTCAACACAAGTCTGTGTAGCTGCGACTTCTAGTCGCCAGGGCTGGGGGTTAAGTTTAGGGTTAACTTTTAATTTTTAATTTATTCTCCATCCAGCCAATTGCAAAGTCAGCCAGTAATGCAATTCCTGCCGCCGGAACTGCACCAGCTAAAATTAGCTGATCATTTACAACTGATATCCCACGAAAAATAAACACTCCCAAACCGCCAGCACCAATCGCCGCTGCAATAGTTGCAATACCAATAGCAATTACTGTTGCTACTCGCACTCCTGCTAAAATTACTCCCATTGCCAAGGGAATCTCAACTTGCAATAACAACTGTCTATCTGTCATCCCCATGCCTCTCCCAGCTTCCCGAATTGCTGGATCGACGCCAGTAATACCTGTGTAAGTGTTACGGATTATCGGCAGCAAGGAATATACAGTCAGGGCAACAATTGCTGGTACTGCACCAATTCCGCCAATTATAGGAACAGGAATGAGTAAGCCAAACAGTGCCAAACTAGGAATAGTTTGGAGAATATTCGCTATGCCAAGAATTGGTTGGCGGAGATAAGTTTTACGTGTAATTAAAATACCTAATGGAATGCCTACAAGTATGGCAATTCCAATGGCAATGCCTACTAAAAATAGGTGTTCGAGAGTATGCTGAAGAATTTCTGGGGCATACTTAACGAGGAAGAAATTTTTCATAGAGTATCTTGAAGGGAACGCAGACATTGAAGAAAGGCGAGACTTTCTGGGTGTTGCGATCGCATAAATTCATCTGTTGTCCCCAATACTACCAATTCTCCGCCATACATTAAACCAATTCTCGATGCCAAAACCAAGGCTTCTTGAATATCGTGGGTGACGAAAACAACTGTCTTGCCTAACTCTTGCTGCAAATGCCGAAACTCTTGTTGCAGTTCTAGACGCGTAATCGGATCAAGTGCGCCAAAGGGTTCATCCATCAACAACACTGGCGGATCTGCTGCTAAAGCCCTGGCTACCCCGACTCTTTGCCTTTGTCCTCCCGAAAGTTCGTGCGGGTAACGTCCAGCGAATTGTGCTGGTTCTAAGCCTACTAATTGCAGCAATTCATAAACCCGCGTTTTAATTTGTTTAGATTGCCAACCTTCCAAAGAAGGAACTAAACCCACATTGCGTTCAACTGTAAAATGGGGAAATAAACCAATTTCTTGAATGACGTAACCAATTTTTCGCCGCAGTTTAATTTCATCCCATTCAGTTGTGGGAATGCCATCAAATAAAACTTCGCCTTGTGTAGGTGTAAATAGGCGATTAATTAATTTCATTGTGGTGGTTTTGCCGCTACCACTGCGCCCAAGTAACACCAGTGCTTCCCCTTGGCGGATGGTGAAATTGAGATTTGACACCAAGGGGCGATGATTGCGGCTAAAGGTAACATCGCGGAATTCAACGGCGGTTTGGTTATTTTGCTGCATGGGTGGCTTTTGGTGGACGCTAGCTGTATGTATTATGTGCTGATTTTGCTGGCGTGCTAACCAATACTGTTTGGTTAAGGTGAGAGACGCGATGAATTGCTAAGGCAAGAGACGCGATGAATCGCTAAGGCAAGAGACGCGATGAATCGCTAA
>NZ_JBDNJQ010000178.1:0-16039 GCF_051172895.1 Nostoc sp. CALU 1950
TTCTCGAAGAAGTCGGGGATCTAATTTTTCACGAATGATTTAGGATTGCTATATACACCGTAGCTTCAAAAGGGGAAACCGGAATCAAAGTTCCCCAATTTATCAGGGGATTTAGGGGGATCGAAAATCTTTGATACCGACAAGATGACTTTTCAAACATCCTCTAAAATTCCTGTTGGATTTTTGAGATATACGTAGGGTGCGTTAGCGCAGAAAGTACAGCAGTATTCCAAGGTTGTGGCTGTCATATCTGCTAAATATGTAACACATTTAACAGACAGAAACCTTTAAATTAATATTGATAGGATTTCAGTTATTGTTAATGATTAATTCTTTTTTAATGAAAGTGAATTAAAGAAAAAATTATCTTAGTATTGAAAAACAAATATTGATAAACAGGTGAGACTCGACAAGCATTATCACCTACATCATGCATGGGAAACAATAGAAAAACGCATAGCCGATGACTAACGTACTATGGCTACAAGGTGGTGCTTGTTCAGGCAACACCATGTCATTTCTCAACGCTGAAGAACCGACAGTCTGTGATTTGATTGCCGATTTTGGTATCAACTTACTTTGGCATCCCTCTTTGGGAGTGGAACTAGGCAACAACTTACAAAAACTGCTGCGGGATTGTATTTCTGGCACAATTCCCCTAGATATCTTGGTATTTGAAGGCAGTGTTGTCAACGCCCCCAACCGCACTGGCGAATGGAATCGTTTTGCCGATCGCGCCATGAAAGATTGGTTAGCAGACCTCGCCAAAGTTGCTAAATTTATCGTCGCCGTGGGAGACTGTGCAACCTGGGGAGGAATTCCCGCCATGTCACCCAACCCCAGCGAATCGGAAGGTTTGCAATTTCTCAAACGTCAAGAAGGCGGCTTTTTAGGGAAAGATTTCGTATCGCAAGCTGGATTACCTGTAATTAATATACCTGGATGTCCCGCCCATCCCGACTGGATTACGCAGATATTAGTTGCGATCGCTACTGGACGCATAGCAGACATTGCTTTTGATGAACTAAATCGTCCCCAAACCTTCTTCAACACCTATACCCAAACGGGTTGTACCCGTAACGTCCATTTTGCCTACAAAGCTTCAACCGCCGAATTTGGTCAGCGCAAAGGCTGCCTATTTTATGACTTGGGTTGTCGGGGGCCTATGACCCATTCTTCCTGCAACCGCATCTTATGGAACCGCGTCTCCTCTAAAACCCGCGCTGGAATGCCTTGTTTAGGTTGCACAGAACCAGAATTTCCCTTTTTTGACCTCAAACCAGGAACCGTATTTAAAACCCAAACAGTCATGGGAGTTCCTAAAGAATTACCGCCAGGAGTCAACAAAAAAGACTACGCCTTACTCACAATGGTCGCCAAAGACGCCGCACCACCTTGGGCTGAAGAAGACTTTTTTACAGTTTAGTCATTTGTCATTTGTGATTTGACCAATGACCGTAACCTTTGACACTCCCCTCTACCTCTCAAGCATAAATTAAGTGTTTTGAGCATTTTGCTGGATGGTGGAGTGAATAATGACCAATGACTAATGACCAATGACAAAGGACAAATAAAAAATGACAATTCAATCATTAGATATATCGCCCGTCGGTAGAGTTGAAGGCGATTTAGATGTTCGAGTCGATATTGAACATGGAAGAGTAGTCAACGCCTGGACACACGCCGAACTATTCCGCGGATTTGAAGTTATCCTACGCGGTAAAGACCCCCAAGCCGGATTAATTGTCACGCCTCGCATTTGCGGAATTTGCGGCGGTTCTCACCTAACTTGTGCATCCTGGGCATTAGATACAGCTTGGGAAACAGAAGTTCCTCGCAATGCAATTTTGGCGAGAAATCTCGGTCAAATTGTCGAGACAATTCAAAGCATCCCCCGCTACTTTTATGGACTTTTTGCCATTGATTTAACCAATAAAAAATACCGTCATAGTCGCTTTTATGACGAAGCGGTGAGGCGTTTTGCCGCCTTCACTGGCAAATCTTACGAATTAGGCATAACAATTTCTGCTAAACCTGTAGAAATTTATGCACTATTGGGCGGACAATGGCCTCACAGCAGTTATATGGTGCCTGGTGGCGTGATGTGCGCCCCAACCCTTACAGACATTACCCGTGCTTGGGCAATTCTCGAATATTTCCGCACCAATTGGTTAGAACCAGTGTGGTTGGGTTGTTCTTTAGAACGCTACGAACAAATCCAAACTTATGATGACTTTAGAGATTGGTTAGATGAAGACCGAAATCATCGGGATTCCGACTTAGGTTTTTATTGGCGCATGGGTTTAGACATCGGTCTAGATAGATATGGCGCTGGTGTTGGTAAATATGTGACTTGGGGATATTTAGCCCATGAAGATAAATACCAAAAGCCGACTATTGAAGGGCGAAACGCGGCGATGATCATGAAAAGTGGAGTGTACGACAGTTTCGCAGACACTCACGTTTTAATGGATCAGTCATTTACCCGCGAGAATACAACTCACTCTTGGTACGATGAAGGGACAGAAAATATTCACCCTAGCGATCGCACCACTAAACCTACTGCAATCAATACCAAAGACTTCGATAACGCCTACTCTTGGTCGAGTGCAGTCCTTCACAAAGACTTCGGGCGCTTGGAAACTGGCCCCTTAGCGCGTCAATTAGTGGCTGGTGGTCAACATGGCGAATCTTGGCAACACTACGACCCCTTCATTCTCGATGTCTTCAAACGAATGGGTGGTGCTAGTATTCATGTGCGTCAGCTAGCACGAGTTCACGAACTTGTCAAGTTATATCGTCAAGCTGAACACTGCTTGCGCGAATTCAAATTAAACGACCCTTGGTATATTAAACCCAAAGAAAAAGATGGACGCGGTTGGGGTGCAACAGAAGCAGCACGCGGTTCCTTATCTCACTGGGTAGAAGTAGAGGGCGGTAAGATTAAGAACTACCAGGTGATTGCCCCAGGTACATGGAATATCGGCCCTCGTGATGGTGATGGAATCCGCGGCCCCATTGAAGAAGCGTTAATTGGGACACCCATTTACGATTCTAGCGATCCAGTGGAAGTTGGTCATGTGGCGCGATCGTTTGATTCTTGTTTGGTGTGTACAGTTCATGCTCATGATGCTAAGACTGGTGAAGAACTAGCACGTTTTCGGACTGCTTAATTGGTTATTAGGTGCATTAGTCGTACTAAGGGCTAGTCCATCCGCTTTAATCTTTTTTTAGAGAGAGAGTAATATTTATGTGCTCTGTACTACTGGAGTGGGTATGATTTTTTCGCAAGTCCCTTAGGTTCGCGATCCTTTTGCATACAAGTGGACTTGCTCTTGCGAGTGCATCTGATTGGAATCGTAGAAATAGCCAGTAGAAGTTTCTTGCTCACGTTCAACTTTCCAAACGTGTGTATTGGTTATGTAATCGGACTTGAACATTACCCTCTCCAATGGTCAAACGGTTGCGGTTGCGGACAAGATCCCCAAGAGGGCGAAGCTTATCTGTTTCGAGAAGTCAACGTTTTGCAGGACATTAAGTGTCATCTCGCCACCGCTCATTTAGCCCTGGCAGGTGAACCTTGGGCTGTCCTCTCCGATGTGCCGCCGTTCTTACAGACTTTTGAGGTCTATGGTCAGCGATTTGGCGTCATTGAGCCAAATTTCAAGGATTATAAGTCCGTACCTCACCGGATTGAAAATGGCTATAAGCTGGTGAAAAAGAGTGGAAAGACGTAGTATTGCTACTTCTTTACAAGGCTTCTGGATAATGCATATTTAATTTATGGAGATGTCTAAATTCATAACTACACCCTTGATTTTCTATACTCCCCTCTCCATTTTGGAGAGGGGTTGGGGGTGAGATTACGCCGGATAAATCCGCAATCTTCTGTTTGGTTCTTCGCCAAAACTATGCGACTTGAGGCGATAATGTTCTACCAACTCATGTTGCATTTTGCGGACTTGGGGAGAACGCGGTAATAACTCGACTGGCTGTCCTTTCGGAATCACAATTTGCTCAACGGCAAGTCTAGCTTCTTCCAAGGCATCCATCTCATCATCGCTACCATTGTGCAAAAACAGTTGCAGTTCTCTATCATCGGCCATTTCTGGGTCGTCGATGTTCAATAAGCGCCGCAAACCACGGGTAATTTGGGGAATGGTGCTGGACTTAATCATGTGGATGGGTACATGACGCGCTTTAGCCATTTGGCGTAATTTGGCGTGGTTTTTGACGTGCGATCGCAGTGCTAAAATTGCATCAGCACTATCTATATCTTTTGTCAATACCACGGGCAAAGTTAGCACGCTAATTACCTGTTCTAGTTGATGGCGACTAACGCCATAAGGGTAAACGTGCAATGGCAAATCTTCACCATTGGGACCTGGCACTCTTGTAGCAGCATCCAAATCAATGCTTTCAGAATAATTGAAGGATTCATCCAGCAAACGATCAAACTCACTGCGTCCAGTCACCCGCTCTACAGGCAATTGTGGCAGTGCTACCATTTGTCCAGATGAACGCCAGCCATTAGACGGCCGCGCCGGTGGGAAAGAATCCTCCACTGTCCCTAGTTGCCCACCGCGACCGTTAACAACAGCTAACTGCCTTGTAACCGCGATTTTACCGTGGTCATCAACAGTTCTCGTTTGTGGGGTAGCCTGACGCCCCCGCAGCAGATTATCTACGGTGTCAGCAACACTTTCGTGTACTACCCAACGTTGACGTTCCAACATTTCCACAGCAATTTCAAAGGTAGGAGGGGCTTTACGCTCCAAAACAGTCTTCTGACTGCCCCGGCGTCTAGCTTCGTCGTCTCCCAGTGTCACAGCTTGGATACCCCCAACTAAATCAGCCAAGGTGGGGTTTTTAATCAGATTTTCGATCTGATTTCCGTGGGCAGTACCTACTAACTGTACACCCCGTTCCGCAATGGTACGAGCCGCTAAAGCTTCCAGTTCTGTCCCAATTTCATCAATGACAATGACTTCTGGCATGTGGTTTTCCACTGCCTCAATCATTACCTGATGCTGTTGATCTGGATGAGCCACTTGCATCCGCCGAGCGCGACCAATGGCGGGGTGGGCAACATCACCATCCCCAGCAATTTCGTTGGAGGTGTCAATAATTACGACTCGCTTATGCAGATCATCCGCCAAAACACGGGCAATCTCCCGTAAAGCAGTAGTTTTGCCCACGCCTGGACGCCCCAGCATGAGAATCGATTTACCAGTTTCTACCAAATCGCGGATCATGCCAATGGTTCCGAATACCGCTCGACCAACGCGACAGGTCAAGCCAATAATCTTACCCGTGCGATTGCGGATGGCGCTGATCCGATGCAAAGTTTGCTCAATTCCTGCCCGATTATCTCCGCCAAAGGTTCCGACTCGTTGAATGCAATCATCTATCTGTTCTTGAGTAACGGGTACTTCGCTCAAATACTCAGCTTGATTAGGAAAGCGAGCCTCTGGGCGACGACCCAAATCCAAGACCACTTCTACTAAAATATCTCGTTTGGGATGACTCTCTAGTACTTGTCGCAGGTCTTGGGGCAAAATGTCTAATAACTTTTGGAGATCGTCTGTAATCGTCATGCTTTCTATGGGAGAGATAGCGAGGACATTTGCGTGCAGGAGAACCCGCTCTGGGTATTTTCCGAACGAGCGATTAACGCTCCTGCTGTGACTTGATCTGGGAAACGAGAGAATGGGCAAGTTCTACAGCTTGCCAAAGTAATTTATCATCTTCTTCTAGGCGAACAGTCGCCTTCACATTAGTGTTACTTACCTCCTTATTCTCTAACTGTTCGAGAATTGGTGACAGCAGTACGCGGGCGTAGCTACCGTAGGCGACCCCGGCAATGGAGGCAGGGGAGCAGGGAGCAGGGAGTAGGGGGGAAGACTTTTCTCCTCTGCCCCCCGCCCCCTGCCCCTCCGCCTCTTTAAGTAGTCCCATTGCCTTTAACTTAGCAACCGTATAGCTATTAGTGCCGCCTGCTAACTGCACATATCCCGGTAACTTTGCTGCCAAAACTTTTTGCCCTAATTTCACCGCGGCTATTGTGGTGCCATCGCCAATATCACCACTCATCGGACGACCGTCGGTCTGCCAAATTAAAGCACCCTTGAGTGGGGTAATCAGGTCATACAGCGCTTTTAGGTAGTCAGTCATCCCCTCGCCATCGGGACAGCTGATGGCTAGTAACTTTAGTTGATCGGCCCACGGTGAAATTGCTTGCCATAATTGCTCAAATTCTGCCAACCGCCCAACTTTTGTATGGATTTCTACGGCATCTACTCCCGTTGATATTACCAACGGCGCGATCGCTGCCGGCGTTGACACATACGATGATGTATAGATCATATCGTATGGACAAATTGGTATGCAACGACCGCAGCCATAGCACTTTTCGGATACTACTCCCGAAAAGTCTTCTTTTCTATTGTTAAACACAATTGCTTGTGCGGGACAAATCCGTTCACACGGTCTAGGGCAGTCTGTAGGACACTCACTAGGATTAAATTCTGCTTTCCGAAAATGGGGGTCTTCTCCATCGTTCAGGCTAACCATCAAAAAGGGTGAGTTGCCTCTGTAGCCAAAGCCTCGCTTTTGGGCATCCATAGCCAGAGTTTTGGCTACTTGTAGCCCTGCTTGCGCCGCCGCAATCACCGCTGGATCAGCTGCAACATCTATGCAGTCAGCGCCCGCCAAAGTATAGGCTAACGTTAAACTTCTGACTGCCGGCAAATGCTGGAAGCTGGCTCCGCAGATCAGCTTGAACCAGTCACCTTGTTTGAGAGATTGTAAAGGGGCGAACAGATCAGTCACTATTCTATTATGCGTTTATGCGACTAAAAATAGTAGTCTGTGAGCAAGAAAAAGTCCGGATTTCCTGATTCAGGCATTGGGGACTGGGGCTTGGGGAATTCGGGGCCCCCTCTGGGGATTAGGGGGAATGGGGATTGGGGTTTCTATCCTTGCCTAACCTATGACCCAAGCTATTAAGGGTGGGATGCAATGAGTGTAGGAATCATAACTAATTATCCGAACTTGATATAACTTTTAATTTACTCAATACTGAGTCTGGTCAAAGGTTGGTTAATAGTAGGTTAAAAGCTATCAATTACAGCTAATGCAGCAACTAAAACAGCTACAAGAACAACAAAAGTTAATTGGAGCGATCGCTCTTGATATTCACAAATCCTTGAAGCTTCAAGATATCCTCGCCAAGAGTGTTCAAGAAGTCCGCCAGTTACTCAAATCTGATCGCGTGCTGGTGTATCAATTTACTCATCAAATGCGGGGTAAGGTCGTAGCAGAGTCGGTATTACCCCAATGGATGTCTATCTTGGGACTGGAGATTGAAGATACCTGTTTTCAGCAAAGCCAAGAGGAAGAATACCGCCAAGGAAAAATCTGGGCAGCAACGAATATCTACGAAGCGGGTTTAAGTGATTGCTGTATTCAACTTTTGGAACAGTTTCAGGTGAAGGCGAATTTAGTTATCCCTATTTTGTTAGATAGCCAGAAGACTCCCGCAGTTGAACTCTGGGGACTATTTATTGTGCATCAATGTTCTGCACCCCGACAATGGCAGACATTTGAGGTGGAATTTTTTAACCAACTGAGGGTGCAACTAGCGATCGCTATTCAACAAGCCCAACTTTACCACAACCTCCAAACACTCAATGCCGAGTTAGAAGCCAAAGTACAAGAACGCACCGCCAAATTGCAGGAAAGCGATCGCCGTTTTTACGCTATCTTCAATAACACCTTCCAATTTACAGGACTGCTAACGCCAGATGGCATTTTACTGGAGGCTAACCAGACTGCGCTCAGTTTTGGCGGAATTAAGCTTGAAGATGTGATCAATCGTCCTTTTTGGGAAGCACACTGGTGGACAATTTCACCCCAAACTCAAGAAGAATTAAAACAAGCGATCGCCCGTGCATCTCAAGGGGAGTTTGTCCGCTATGAAGTTGATGTTCTCGGTGCAAATAACCGAGTCGCAACAATCGATTTTTCACTACGTCCGCTACAAAACGAGACGGATCAAGTTATTTTGTTGATTCCAGAAGGGCGAGATATCACTGATCGCAAAGCAACCGAATTAGCCTTGCATGAGCGTGAAGTGATGTTGTACTTGATTGGAGATAATCTGCCCAATGGAGCAGTTTATCGGGTGATCCGCGAATTGGATGGTAGCGATCGCTTTTCCTACTTGAGTGGGGGGATTGAAAGACTAACGGAAGTTAAGACCGAAGATGCACTCAGAGATTCATCTCTGCTTTATCGCCAATTTATCCCAGAGGACATCCCCCGCCTACAGACAGCCCTTGAAGAGTCCCGCCTGAATCTATCTGTGTTTGATATTCAGCTGCGAATCCGAACTCCTAGCGGTCAACTCAAATGGTTGCATTTTCGTTCCACGCCACGTCAGATGAAGGATGGGCGTGTAGCTTGGGATGGACTGGTGGTAGATGTCACCGATCTCAAGCGCACTGAAGAAACACTACGCAAAAGTCAAGCTTTGCTAGAAGAATCCCAGCGAGTTGCTTGCCTTGGCAATTGGGAATTTGAACTTGGTAGTGGCAAAATTACCTGGTCAAAGGGGCTTTTCGACCTCTTCAATCGAGAACCCGCACTTCTTGAGCCGAACTATGAAGAAAATCTGCAATTGTATCACCCTGAAGATCGGGAGAAATTGCACCAAGCTGTTGAGCGAGCGATCGCCACTGGTGAGTCCTACAAAGAAATTCTCCGTGTGCCCCAGCCAGATGGTTCTAATCGCTACTTCGAGGGTATTGGACATACAGAATTTAACGCCGATGGACAGGTGATTCGCCTTTATGGTACTGCCCAAGATGTTACCGAACGGGAAGTTGCACTAAGCGATCGCCAAAAAGCTGAAGCAGCCTTAGCCAAAAATGAAGAACAATTGAGGCTAACCTTGGAATTTAACCACATCGGTCTTTGGGATTGGAATGTTCAAACAAGAGAAGTCCTCTGGAACGACAACCATTTTCGCTTGCTAGGGTTGGAGCCAGAAACATTAATTGCGAAGTACCAGCTATGGCGTAATTCCATTCATCCAGAGGATGTTGACCGAGTTGAGCGGACTTTACTCAACGCCCTAGCACAACATACTAATTATGAAGCTGAATATCGAGTAATTTACCCCGATAGCAGTATTCACTGGCTCACTGGGAAAGGGCGCGGCGTCTACAACGAAGCAGGGGAAGCTGTAAGGATGCTGGGTGTGATTATTGATATTACTGATCGCAAACAAGCCGAGGCAGCGTTAAGAGAAAGTGAAGCCAGATTTCAGGCATTTATGAACAACAGCCCGGTACTAGCTTGGATAACTGATACAGATGGGCATGTACTTTACTTAAATCGAACATACCTGCGGACATTTAAATTACTACCCGAACAGGTGATTGGGCGATCCATTTCTGACCTCTACCCAGATGAAATTGCTCGGCAGCATTTCGATCACATTCGGACAGTCACACAGACAAATCAGGTACTTGAGGCGATCGAAGTTGCTCCTCGACCAGACGGCAGCCTTGGTGAATTTTTGGTATATAAGTTCCCGATTCTGGGATTTTCTGCACAAAAGTTAGTCGGTAGGGTGGCGATCGACATCACAGAACGTAAGATATTGGAACGAGAACTGGCTCACAAGCAAAAGTTATTGGATGCCTTCATCAATAGCGCACCCGTTGGTATAACCATTCTTGATCGAAAACTGCGTTTCTCATTTATTAATGAAGCATTAGCAGAAATTAATGGCATTCCCGCAGCCGCGCATATTGGCAAAACACTACGGGATATTGTCCCCGATTTAACACCAAAGCTGGAGCAGCTATTGCAACATGTTTTGACAACGGGTGAACCGATTTTGGATGTGGAGATCACTGGAGAAACCCCAAAACTCCCCGGTGTGATTCGGACTTGGCTAGCTTCCTACTTTCCAATTCAGTCTGAAGTCGATGAACCCATTAGTATAGGCATTGTTGTAGTTGAAACCAGCGATGTCTACGACGAACTTCGCTTACGCAAACGTGCTGAACAGATGTTAGAACTGCAAGCAGTAATCACCCGCAACATGGCGGAGGGAATTTGCCTAGTTCGTGCTACAGATGGCGTGTTTGTCTACACCAATCCTAAATTTGAGCAGATGTTTGGCTATGAACCTGGTGAATTAATTGGTCAGCATGTGTCAATTGTCAACTACGGTGATGAACGTACTACGCCTCAAGAAGTTAATCAGGCGATTAAAACTGCTGTTATTCAACACGATGAAGCAACCTATGAAGTTCAGAATGTTAAAAAAGATGGCACTCCATTCTGGAGTAGTGCGACCACTTCCGTTTTTGGGCATCCTGAGTATGGAAGCGTTCTTGTCGCTGTCCAACAAGATATCACCGAGCAAAAACAAGCAAAGGAAAAAATCAAAGCCTCTCTGAAAGAAAAGGAGGTATTACTCAAAGAAATTCACCATCGTGTGAAGAATAATTTAGGAATTGTCAGCAGTTTGCTGCAAATGCAGTGCAGACGGACAGAAGATCCTGTGGTGAGAGCAATTTTGCGCGATAGCCAAAACCGCATTGCTTCCATTGCCCTAGTTCATGAAAAACTGTACCGCTCTGAAGACCTCGCTGATATTGATTTCGCTCAATACATTCCAGATTTAACAACTCATTTATTTGATTCCTATAACGTCAGTTCCAGCCAGATTCAACTAAACATTCAAGTTGATAATGCTAACCTCGACATTGAAACCGCGATTCCTTGTGGCTTGATTATCAATGAACTGGTTTCCAATGCTTTGAAATACGCCTTTGCTGGTAATCGTGGGGGGGAAATTGAGGTTAAGTTTTATCAAGAGTCTGAGGGCATTTTGACACTCATCATCCGAGATAATGGTATTGGTTTACCTGAAAACTTCGATGGCAAGAAAGCTAAAACGCTGGGTATAACTCTTGTCCAGGGTTTAGTCAAGCAACTGAGGGGAAAGCTTGAAATTGACTCTCAACAGGGAACACAGTTCAAAATTACTTTTGCAAATAGCCGCGGATAAACATGATTAGCACCCCAGAAAATATACAGAGAAAGGAGATAGTTAAAATCCTTATTGTTGAAGATGAATATATTCTTGCTATCAACTTACAAGAAAGCTTGGAGTCTCTGGGGTATTTTGTTATAGATATTACCGATTCCGCAGAAGGGGCAATTGCAAGAGCAAGTAAATTACGCCCAAACTTGATTTTAATGGATATCAGGTTACGGGGTGAGATGGACGGCATCCAGGCAGCAGAGCAAATTTGGCATCATCTGCAAATTCCTATTATCTACGTCACAGGTCATTCGGATAAAAACACTGTGGAGCGGGCAACGCTGACATCTCCCTTTGGATATATTATCAAGCCCATTAAAGAGCAAGAACTTTACGTTGCCATTCAAACAGCACTCAATCGCTACAATCGCGAGCAATTTTTGAGTTCTGTGCTTCGAGGAATGGGTGATGGGGTAATTGTAGTAGATACTGAATTACATATTAAGTACATTAATCAGGTAGCTGAAGCCCTGACAGGGTGGCGATGGAATGAAGCTAAGGACAAAATATTAACTGAAGTTATCAAACTCATTGACGAACAAACTCAGTTTCCGGTAGAAAATCCCATTATCGCAGCCCTTAAACAAGAAACTTTTATATATCTAGGTAGTGGCGTCCTACTAGTTGCTAAAGATGGGACAACTATACCAATAGCTGATAGTGCTACTCCCCTGAGAAATAATAGCGGTGTAATTACAGGAGCCGTATTAGTTTTTCGGGATGACACGCAACGACGGTTAACCGAAGAACGCAATCTTGCAGCGGAACGTGCCCAACAACTAGAAATTCAAGTGGCAGAACTCCAACGCCTAAACCAGTTGAAAGAGGATTTTCTGGCAACCACTTCTCATGAAATGCGAACACCCTTGTCAAACATCAAAATGGCCATCTCCGTACTAGAAAATATTCTTGACCGGCAGGGCGTTTTAAATTTAAAACCACTTTCTCCGTCTGAATCTGTAGCCCGCTACTTAACTATTCTGCGCGATCAGTGCGAACAAGAACTAGATTTAGTAGATAATTTGCTGCATATGCGAATGATTGATGCAGATGTCTACCCGTTGGAATTAACTTCAATTCAACTTCAAAACTGGCTGCCTCATGTTGCCGAATATTTTCAGGAACGCGCTCAAGCTAGGCAACAGTCGTTTAAAGTTAGTGTTTCTCCAAATTTACCACCTTTAGTTTCAGACTTGGCTAGCCTGACCGAAATTATCTCAGAGTTACTCAACAATGCTTGTAAATATACTCCGCCTGATGAAGAGATTGCAGTCGATGTTCAGGTAATTTACACCACAAAAAGTCTCAGAAATGAGGATGCTGAATCTGGTGTATTACATAATCTTCAAGTTCCCTACTTTCAAATCACAATTAGCAATTCTGGGGTGATAATCCCGAAACAAGAACAATCTCGAATATTTGAGCCGTTTTACCGAATCCCTCAAAGCGATGCCTACGGCAACCCGAAACGGGAACGCTGGCAACAAAGCGGCACAGGATTAGGTTTAACATTGGCTAAGAAGTTAGTGAAATATCTTCAAGGCACGATTGAAGTTACCAGTTCTCAGGGCTGGACAACATTTACAGTTAAACTGCCGTTAGTTATTGGTGATTAGTCATTAGTCATTAGTCATTAGTCATTAGTCATTTGTCATTGGTCATTAGTTTTCTTCCTCTGCTCCCTCTGCTTCCCCTGCTCCCTCTGCTTCCCCTGCCTCCCCTGCTCCCCTGCTCCCCCTGCTCCCCCAAAGAGTTCAAACTACGTCAAAATTTAAATAAACGCGATCGCATCTTACCGACAATGCAGATTAACCAAAGTCTCCATACAGCGATTCTTGTGACTGACTTAGAACGCTCCGAAAACTTTTATGGCAAAGTATTGGGATTATCTAAAATAGATCGTTCCCTAAAATACGCTGGTGTATGGTATCAAGTCGGCGACTACCAACTTCACCTGATAGTTGCACCTAATGTCCCCACAGAAAATCCAAACGAAAAATGGGGGCGCAATCCCCACATTGCTTTCTCCGTTGCTGACTTAGACACCGCCAAACAAGAATTGCTCAATCATAATTATCCCGTTCAAGCCAGCGCCTCCGGTCGCGCTGCCCTGTTCACTCAAGATCCTGATGGCAATATTATCGAGTTGAGTCAGCAGTAAGGGGGAGTGGGGAGTGGGGAATGGGGAATGGGGACTGGCTCAGAGTTTTGTAATACCCAATGACAAATGACAAATGACAAATGACAAATGACAAATGACAAATGACAAATGACAAATGAAAATTATTGCCTACTCTTACACAGATCCGCTATTAGAATCTTCTCCCGATCAAGCTGATTGGGGATGGGAGGTGGATCGGGTTTATGAAGATTTGGGTAAGCAAAAGTCTTCTGGACGATCGCAATTACAACAATTATTTACCGATTGCCAAACTGAACCAGCAGATTATCTCCTGATTCGTCGGTTGGAAGAATTGGGGGATACTGTAGAGGAAATTAGCGATCGCTTGAATGAACTCGAAGTGATGGGAATAGCAGTCATCGCCACTGAACAGCCCTACACTTCCGAAAATTACCCTCTGGGCGCTGACTTGCTGAATTTGCTACACGCAATCCAACGTCAACAACGTAGTCGTCGCATCCGTCAAGGACATGCCCGTAATCGTCTTGAGGTTGCACCGCCACCAGGCAAAGTCCCCTACGGCTATCGCAGAGGTAAGGGAAAATATACCATTGACCGCAGTACTTCACCAGTGGTCAAGGATTTTTTTGAACACTTTTTACTCTATGGTTCCCTGCGGGGTTCAGTTCGCTACTTGGCGAAAAAATACAGCAAAAAAATCTCTGTCACCACAGGAAGACGCTGGCTGACTAATCCAGTCTATCGCGGCAATACAGCTTACCAAAATGGCGAAATTATTTCTAATACCCATATTCCAATAATTTCTAAGGAAGAAGCCGCCCAAGTTGACCGACTTTTACGCCGTAACAGCCGTTTACCACCCCGAACTGCCAGTGCGCCGCGTTCTTTAGCTGGGTTGGTTATCTGTGGTGAGTGTCAGTCGCACATGACAGTTACTCGTGTCACCCAACGCAACCAAGATAAGGAGTATCTTTATTTACGTTCTACTAGCTGTCCCCAACGCCCCAAGTGTAAGGCTATTCCCTATCAAGAGGTTTTAGAACATACAATTGAAACGGTTTGCCGTGATTTACCTCTGGCGGTAGCGGGGATGAATTTTCCTCAGTTGGATGCAGTGAAGAATAGTTTAGGGCAAGCGATCGCTCGTCAGCAAGAAATACTTGCTCAGTTACCCACTTTAATTGAAACTGGAATTTTAGATGCCGAAACAGCAAAGTTAAGAGCTTACAAACTCCGCACGGAAATTTCTGAACTCGAAGCAAAGTTGGCAACTCTTTCCCCAGTTAACTTGCGTTCTGTTGCTCAAGCTGTTTCGATACCACAATTTTGGTTAGATTTGTCGGAAACAGAGCGACGATTTTACTTTCGAGAATTTATCAGGCAAATTGAGATTGTTTTTCAGAATAAAGAATTAAAACTACAAGTTATTTTTATTTTTTAAAAAAGAATTCAGATATCCGCTAGTCACACAAAATTTAATTATTAATTCTGGTTACTGACTATTGAATTCTGTTTTCTAATTGAATAGAAACACTATTTCTGAGAGGGTTGATCCTTAGTATAGGCAGTAGGTTTTGGCCCAGCATTCCGCACATTGATAACTTTATTAAGGATATCAAACCAAAAAGGCGCACCCATCGCAATAGCTAAACCACTCATTAACCAACCGCCAATTAATCTAAAAACCTGCCCAATTCTGATTAATATAATAATACCATCATTCAATCCTCTAGTATCTAATTCAAACTGTTGATTGATATTTTGCAATCCAATGGGTAGAGAATTATTTGCTAATAGGATATCGATTTTTCTTCTGGCTTCTGGGTCATTGATATAATCTGTTCGTTGACTTGCACTTTGAGTAATGGTAGAGCGGATAGCCGAATCTTGTGACAGTCTGTTAACGATGTGAAATGTATCAGTATTGGTTAATATAGCAACTGATATTCCAATTAAAATAGCAACTCCTTTGGCATTGCGTTTATAAACACCACTGGCTCGATCCATAGAGCGATCAAACCATGTTTCAATCTCATTTTTAAACTGATTCATTTCTTCTGTGAGGTCGCCAATCTTGATCCTACTACGTTGAGCAATCACAGCAAGGCTCTTGATTAAGTTATCAGTTACATCATCAGGTAATTTATTAACAATATTTCTAAATTCTGGGTCTTCAATATCTCTATAAATTGTTTTGATTGTTAGGTGGCTTGGACTATTCTCATTATTAATACCTTCTTTAAGTTGTTTATAAGATTCTAGTATTATATGCAAGTCAATTTTAGAATCTTCGCTAGGATATTTTACATGATTAATTAACTGGGGGATTCTTAATGTATCTAGCAAAGTAATTGCAAATGTTTCAGAAGGAAGATATGAAGGCCCACTTTGTTTTTCTACTAATTCTTTTTTAGTATTTTTGTCAACCTCTTTAACATTTTTTCGTAACTGTTCTACTTTTCTCTTAGCCTGTTGATTCAAGGTATTAATCAAAGGATCGTTATAAAGTTTTTGTACCAAATTTCTTGCCTTGGTAATATCTGCTCCTTCAGTTTCGCTACCACCTGCTAAAAGCAATTCAATTGAATGTTTTAAATGTTTAGCTCTCCATTGTAAAAATGTGGCAATCAGTTCCTGAATTTCAGAAGCTAGTAAACTCAAAATTAAGTAAATAAAAACTAAGCCCAGAGTAATATCCGCGACTACAGGTAAATTCATTTATAGGCTCCTATAACTTTTAGTATTTTTTATTATAAAAAATACTTTTAAGA
>NZ_JBDNJQ010000180.1:0-15935 GCF_051172895.1 Nostoc sp. CALU 1950
CGATTTATCGCGTCTCGAAAACCCACAATTTTGTACAATTAGCCCTTAACCCAAGAATATTGGTTTTTAACCCGCGCAGGCGGGTTTTGTCTGTGTAGCCGCGACCTCTAGTCGCTTCTAGCCGCTCCCCTAGTTCTCCCCGATTTTTACCTAATTTAAAAATATCAACATAAAATTTGAAATTAACACTTTTAGCAATACCAAACTTTTCAACATCTATGAATGAAGATACAAAATTTTTTCGTATATTTGGTTCAATATTCGGCGGTGTTGGCAGCATAATTGCCGTCACGGGCATAATTATTGGACTGAATACTCGTTCCTTTGTGACCTCTGCAATCCCAGTACAAGGGACAATAATTGATTTGGTGCAACGTTCATCAACTGATAATAAGGGTCGTTATTCTTATGTCTACTATCCAGTGGTGAAATTTACCACTTCCTCTGGTGAAACAACGGTTTTTGAAGCAAATTCAGGCAGCAACCCACCAGAATTTACTAAAGGTCAGCAGGTAGAAATACTATACAGCCCTGAAAAGCCAAATTCTGCCACGATCAATTCCTGGCTAAGTTTATGGTTTTTGCCTATTATGTTTATCAGCTTAGGATCAATTTTTGCCTTGGTTGGAGGAATTGTATTAGTCAGGTCGTTTCCGCGTTTGATAGGTTCTAAATAAAGGTATTTTGAGAACGGAATAGACTGATTTTTTTAATCTTGCATCAAAATTACTACTAAAATTTCCACTCAGAAAACAAAGAATACAGCAGCGTAGATGCAATAAGTATTCGAGGCAGTAATACCTATGTTTGAACCCTATGCCATCCGCACCGAAGCTGATTATCGTGCTGCACTTGATGAAATTGAGAGATTGTTTGATGCGGAACCAAATACATCAGAATTTGACCGCTTGGAAGTTTTAACTACGCTTGTGGCGGCATACGAGCAAACGTATTACCCAATAGAACCACTAGATCCTATTGAAGCAATTTTATATTATCTCGAATTCCGAGAGTTGTCTTTGGATGAATTAGAACCAATTAAACAAGCGATGTCTTACTAAAAGCCTCTGAAACTTCAAGTTTGGAAAACGAAATATTAAGCTTTAAAATTAACTCCACCTGTTCTTGAGTCAAGAAAGGTGGAGTTAAGAAATTGGAGAGTTGGTAAATTCTCCTCACAAATGACAACTAACTAAATACGCGACTTGACAAATTTTTCTAATCTATCCATTCCCTTTTCAATCGTCGCCATATCTGTGGCGTAGGAAAGGCGAATGTTGTCATCCGCGCCAAAAGCAATTCCGGGAATGACTGCAACTTGATGTTGTTCCAGCAAAGCGTCACAAAATTCTAGAGATTTTAGACCGGTTTTGCTGATGTCAGGGAATAGATAAAAAGCGCCATCTGGTTTTGCAGTACTCAATCCGGGAATGGCGTTGAGTCTGTCTAGCATTACCTGTCGGCGTTTGGCGAAGGCTTGGCGCATTTCTTCGACACAATCTTGAGAACTTTCTAAAGCCGCGATCGCACCATATTGGGCAAAGGTACATACGTTAGATGTACTATGTCCTTGGATGGTACTCGCTGCTTTAATGATTTCCACGGGCCCCGCTAAATAGCCAAGTCTCCACCCAGTCATAGAATAAGCTTTCGCAAACCCATTACTGATCAAAGTGCGGTCAAAAATTTCCTTCCCTAGAGAACCGATGCTGATATGTTCTGCACCGTCGTAGAGAATCTTTTCGTAAATCTCATCAGAGACGACTAAGATATCTGCATCAACTACTACCTGCGCCAGTGCTTTGATTTCATCTGGCGTGTAAACCATCCCTGTGGGATTAGATGGGGAGTTGAGGATAAATAACTTTGTCTTCGGCGTGATTGCTTTACGGAGTTGTTCGGGAGTAATTTTATAACCCGTCGTGGCATCTGTGGGCACAATTACTGAAACTCCACCGACCAAAGTCACCATTTCGGGATAACTTAGCCAGTAGGGTGCAGGGATAATTACCTCATCACCTGGATCGATTAGCGCCACCATTAAGTTGTATAGAGAATGCTTACCGCCATTGGTGACGATGACATTCTCTGACTTGTAATCAAGACCGTTATCAATTTTAAGCTTACGGGCGATCGCTTCCCTTAACTTTGGTTCTCCGGCGGCGGCACCATATTTGGTTTTGCCTTCATCCAAAGCTTTTACTGCTGCGGCTTTAATATGCGCTGGGGTATCAAAATCTGGTTCTCCAGCGCTAAAACTACAAACATCTATTCCCTCTGCCTTCAATGCCTTAGCCTTGGCTGCGATCGCTAAGGTTAATGAAGGTGTTACCTGACTTACTCTTGCTGCCAGCTTCATTCTTACTTTTTTTTGGCAAATCTTTCACTTATCTAAGGATATCCCAGAATCCCTACCAAGATTTGCTTTTTCTAAATTCGTTGGGGATTGGTAACTGGGAATTGGCAAGATTCCACAGATAAAATCCTGTTGCTGATAAATGAAGAGTTCCTTAGTGGGGAAGGCTTTAAGCAGGGAAAAACTAAATAAAGCGGCTAAGGGCTAAATGCTCTGTGTTAGGAGCTTTTTGGGGATGTCGGGAAAGGCTATGAAGTAGGTAGTTCTTTTATTGACCTGGTATACTGTTGAAAATATATGTCTCATTATTAATAATAGATTAGTGTGGAACGTTGAATTTCATGATGATTTTGCATCAGAATTTGAGGATTTATCTGAAGAAGTACAAGATGAACTAATAGCTACAGCAAAGCTATTAGAAACATTTGGCTCACAGCTAAAACGTCCTCATGCTGACACACTCAATGGTTCCCAATACAGGAATATGAAAGAGTTAAGGTTTAACGCTAATGGTGGTGTTTGGCGTGTAGCATTCGCTTTTGACCCAACAAGACAAGCAATCTTACTCGTAGCAGGTAATAAATCGGGTGTTGGCCAAAAGCGTTTTTATAAAGAATTAATCAAAAAAGCTGATGCGCGATATAAAAGTCATCTTTTAAATTTAGGGGAGGATTCAAGGGGCAATGGGGAAAAGTTTGAGAGACAAAATCAAAGAGCTACCGATAGAACGTCAAAAGAAAATTGAAGCACGCGCTCAAGAATTAATAGTTCAAGAACTACAAAGACAAGACAAACGCACCTCATTTTTAGTAAACTTGCTGTCTATAGGTCTTTTCCCTTATTTTGGTAGCTTAATATTTTTTGGAAGCCTTGCTCAACAAGGTATCCAGCTTGATGAAACCCTGGCTCTAAAAACAAAGAACAAGACTCAAAAAATACATAATTAGGAAAACAAAACTCTTTTTTAGAGAGGGGTAGCTGTTCTGAAAAAAATAATGGGGAATGGGGCATGGGGCATTTGTTATTAATTCTTCTCCCCGTGCTCCCTCATCTCCCCATTCTCTAAGCTATTGTCACATCCGGCGACAAATAAACATCTTGAATGGTGTGAAATAGCTTCACACCTTCCTCAAAGGGACGCTGAAAGGTCTTCCGCCCAGAAATTAATCCTGAACCACCAGCGCGTTTGTTAATTACAGCAGTGCGAACGGCTTCGGCGAAGTCATTTTTCCCAGTCGCGCCACCAGAATTAATCAGTCCCACACGCCCAGAGTAGCAATTCAGCACTTGGTAACGAGTTAAATCAATTGGGTGATCGGTTGTCAATTCTGTGTAAACTCGCTCATCGGTTTTGCCGTAACTCTTGCCACTGGCTTTGGCAACTGCACCGTAACCATTGTTAGTTTCGGGTAATTTTTGTTTGATGATGTCGGCTTCAATGGTTACACCCAAATGATTCGCCTGTCCGGTGAGGTCGGCTGCAAGGTGGTAATCTTTATCTTGTTTAAAGGCATTATTCCGCAGATAGCACCAGAGAATAGTGACCATCCCTAGTTCATGGGCGCGTTTAAAAGCTTGGCTGATTTCTTTGATTTGTCTGGTAGAATTCTCGGAACCAAAGTAAATTGTCGCACCTACGGCGGCTGCCCCCAGATTCCAAGCTTGTTCCACATCAGCAAACAATACTTGGTCAAATTGATTGGGGAAAGTCAGCAATTCGTTGTGATTGATTTTGACAATAAAGGGAATTTTGTGGGCATATTTGCGCGAAACTATGCCTAATGTTCCTAAAGTAGTAGCAACAGCATTGCAACCTGCGGCGATCGCTAGCTTGACAATATTTTCTGGGTCAAAGTAAATCGGATTGGGTGCAAAAGACGCACCTGCTGAGTGTTCAATCCCTTGGTCTACTGGTAAAATAGACAAATAACCTGTGTTTGCCAGACGACCAGTAGAATAAAGTAGCTGGAGATTACGCAATACTTGAGGGTTGCGATCGCTGTTGAGCCAGATTCGATCTACAAAATCTGGCCCCGGCAAATGTAGTAAATCACGAGAAACTTTTGCTTTGTAGGTAAGCAGGTCTTCTGCCTCTTTACCTAGCAATGACTCGATAGAATTAGCCTCTATGAGCGTTGTAGTCATAGCGTTTTCCTCAAAATTTGAGCAAATGACCTTTGCCTTTAAGATAGCATTTTTAATATTACTAACCTGGTTATGCAAGCATTAACTATATGTAAAATCCTTCTGATATAGCAGTCTTAAATCATTTGTAAAAACTTATTTAACTCATTAAACGTGAGATTTAATTGTCAAAATTTGCATTTTCTCCCAAGCAAATAACTTCTTAAGAAAGATGCGGAGTGATAGGATAACGCTAAAGACCAGAATTTGTCTCCAAGTTTGCAGGTTAATGGTCTTTAACAAAGTTGCTGCAACCATAAAGCTCAAACTTGTCAGCACTCCTTCTGCGACTATAAGCCTTGCCTGGTAAACATTACACTTGATAACTAGAGAAAAGATTGCAGCAATGACATAACCAGCGATCGCTAAAGAACCTAACAACTGGATGATTGCTGCCCATACAGAGAAATTAAAAAGATTCATCCTTAATATTGTTCTTTTTAGTCTTTGCTTGCTCAATTTCTTTTGCCAAAAAGAAATTCAGAATAGTTCGTAGTGCAATGATGGCAGCAAGTTTACCAATTTCATCCCAAGTTGGAGCGATCGTACTACGTAAAATGTCAGCAGCCAGTGCAAACTCAAGGGAAAGAGCCAGCCACATACCCAACCCTAAGCGAATTTCCTCTTTAGCATCATTCAGCTTTTTACGGCGGCTAAATAAAAAAACTAGGATCTTGATTACGGCTTCCAAAACAGCGATACCAATGATAATGCCAGTGAAGATATCAACTGCCGTCGCAAGTACAGTCGTCAAATTCGTGACGAAAGCTTCCATATTGTTCATTTCATGGGTTCAAGCAAGGAAAATGCCCACGCACAAAGCATTGGCGATACTTGTCAGTGTTAAGTTAACAAATTCAATACAACCTGCCATCTACTAGCTGCTCAATCATGCTATCTTCGTATCCTATCTAGGATTTACAGAAAAGTAAAACCTATCTTCTCCTGATTGTGGTAATAATCGTTAAAAGAACAAACACAATTCTATGAGTAAGTTTCAAATCGATATCGACTTCAGCAATATAGATTTAGCTTCCCTGGAAACAGAAGACGATTTTCAAAGAGAGGCCAGAATATTACTACCAAAGGTACTGGTCAAACTAGGTGAAAGTGTGGGTGAAAAGACTTGGGAAGAATTACAACAAAAGCTCCAAGGAACTGGAGGTAAACTCAAATCTTCTCCAAGCGAGAAACGCAAGTTTATCCAAGAAACAGGAAGAACTTATCAACGAAATGCCAGTAAAAGGGAAAGACAAGAACTGGAAGACTATATAGTAGAGGAATTACGCCAGCACAAGCAGCAAAGATCCACCTAAGCTTGATGCAAGTGTATTCTAACTTCTATTTTTAGTAGTAGTTTTGGTAGAGTGCATTACGCCAAAGCAAAAAAAATCACAAACTTGCATGATCAGTTCATCTATGAACAGTTTAGCTATGGAAAGTTGTGCGTAGCTTGTTTAAGAGAATTTAAGAATATCTTTGGCAAAATTGCGCTTTTTTCTGAACCTTACTATTTGTAGAAATCTGGTTCAAACTATATATTGAGACTAGGTTTGAAAACGGAGAGGGGGGGATTCGAACCCCCGTTAAGTTTCCCTAAACAGACTTTCCAGGTCTGCGCCTTAAACCACTCGGCCACCTCTCCAGGTGCCACAAGTTACGATCATACTATAGAATCCCAGAAAATGCAAAGATAAAGAAAGATATTTTAGATTGAATCTGAAAGTCCTAATCCCACAACGCAAATCCAGATGTCCCGTACATACACAATTAGAGTTCGCGATCGCGCCACTGGCAAAACATATACCTTACAAGTACCCGAAGACCGCTACATCCTGCACACTGGCGAAAAACAAGGGGTAGAACTACCGTTTTCCTGCCGTAACGGGGCTTGTACCGCTTGTGCTGTGAGAGTTTTGTCAGGAGAAATTTATCAACCAGAGGCGATCGGATTGTCGCCAGATTTACGTCGGCAAGGTTATGCCTTGTTGTGTGTGAGTTATCCCCGTTCTGACTTGGAAGTGGAGACACAAGACGAAGATGAAGTCTACGAACTCCAGTTTGGACGCTATTTTGCTAGGGGGAAAATTAAAGCGGGTTTACCCTTAGATGAGGAATGAAGAAGAATTCAGGAGTCAGAATTCAGAATTCTGTCTCGATAAACAATTCAAAATCACCAAATTTCTGATGTCTGTACATTTTGGTGACTGGGTACGAAAAATAGCTATTTTGGTTTGCTTATTGCTCTTGGTGAGTTGCCAAGGCAAAAACCAGCTGCCAAACAATGAGGCTCAGGTGAAAGTAGCGCGGGTAGTTAGTGGGCAGAGTTTAGAAGTTTTAGGCATGGCTGAACAACCAAATTTGATTTCCCAAGTGCGGTTAGTTGGTGTTGATGCACCAGATTTGCGACAGCGGCCTTGGGGCGAAGCAGCAAAAGAGCAGTTAGAGAATCTAATTGGTGGTGCAGAACAGTCGGTAACGCTGGAGTTTGATTTAGAAGCAAAAGACAAAATCGGGCGAACTCTAGCTTATGTATGGAAAAATAAGGTGTTATTGAATGAAGAATTAGTCAAACAAGGGAATGCAATGTTTGTGGGGCGATCGCCTAACCACAAATATGACCAGCGTTTAGAACGTGCCCAACAATGGGCTAGACTCATGGGGCAAGGAATCTGGAAACCAGAAAAACCCATGCGCCTCACTCCCGCTGAGTTTCGCCGCCAAAATCTTTAATTAGTGCTGAGTGCTGAGTGCTGAGTGCTGAGGGGGAGAGTGGAGGAGAGTAGGGGAGTGAGTAAGTGAAGAAGAATTAATAACCAATGCCCAATGCCCAATGCCCCATGCCCAATGACAAATGACAAATGACAAATGACAAATCTACAAATTTTTCTAGATATTGCTACGGAAGCGGCTTTGGCTGCTGGCGCTATTTTGCAAGGTTACTTGGGTAAGTTAGAAGACGCAATTATTGAAAAAGGACGCCCTGGTGATTTAGTCACCGCTGCTGATAAAGCCTCTGAAAAGTTGATTTTAGAAATTTTGCGTCGTCACTTTCCCCAGCACTCTATCCTCGCTGAAGAATCAGGGAAATTCGGTAATCAAGAGAATGAATACCTCTGGGCAATAGATCCTTTAGATGGCACAACTAACTATGCTCATCAATACCCATTTTTTGCTGTTTCCATCGGGCTATTAATTAATGGCATTCCACAAGTTGGTGTAATTTTTGACCCATTTCACAATGAGTTATTCCGTGCCGCTGCTGGCTTAGGAGCAACGCGTAACCGTCGTCCTATAAAAGTTTCAGAAACATCTGAACTTAGTAAAAGCCTACTAGTAACAGGTTTTGCTTATGATCGGCGCGAAACCTCTGATAACAACTACGCAGAATTTAGTCACCTCACCCATCTTACTCAAGGTGTCAGACGTAGCGGTTCTGCATCGCTAGATTTGGCTTATGTTGCCTGTGGGCGTGTCGATGGTTACTGGGAACGGGGACTTTCTCCTTGGGATATTGCCGCCGGGATAATTTTGGTACAAGAAGCCGGGGGCAAAGTCACCGCATACAATGGGACTCTTGCCAAAATTGAGTCAGGTAGAATTCTCGCTACAAATGGTTATATTCACGACTCCCTCAGTAGCGAACTTTTGCAAGTTCCGCCACTGTCAGCATGGGTGTAGCTGATGGGGGCTTTCCTCCCGACTTTGGGTAAACTAAGAGGAATCTAACGCTCCTTTGGTGCAAAAAAATCTATATGTCTTTCAAAATAGATCGTGGACTATTTAAATATGATTTCATAGATCATCACGCAGTATTGTGCGTTCCAGTTGATGCGGATGTTAAAGAGATTCGCAAACGCTATCTCCAAGTCGCCCGCCGCTTACACCCGGATAGTAGTTTTACTGAAAGTGCTGAACAAAAACAGCTAGGTAACGAATTTTTATCAAAGCTGGTTAACCCTGCTTACGAAAAACTTTGTGGCGATCGCACTCGCACGGAATATATTTTAATTTTGTCGCAAATTGGCAAGCGCCTGGTACAAGAATCTACTTCGGTAACTCTAAACACCGAGTTGGCTAAACAGTTAACCGAGGCGGCTAATCTCGATCATTTCTATAAAAGTGCGATCGCAAAACTAGCCCAAACTCAATATGATTCTTTAGAGCAAGTGCTGCAAGTCATTGCCCAAGTTAGTGAGTTGAACTTAGTGTATTTAATGCGGAGTGCAGGTAAATCATCCGCAGCACCGCCGCCACCTGCTCAACCCAAAGTCCAATCAGGTACGCCTCAGCAAAATACACCAAAAAACACACCACCAGCGCCACCAAAAGAAGACTCGGTTGTAGAACAGTATGTTCGTCGCGCTCAATCTTTGATTGATAAAAACCAATTTGCCTCAGCCAAAGTAGAGTTGCAAGAAGCCCTAAAGCTAGAACCTAAAAATAGCCGCTGTCATAGCTTAATTGCAATGGTGTATTTGAAGCAAAATCAGCTAAAAATGGCAAAAATCCATTTTGACAATGCTCTAAAATTAGACCCCAATGACGAAACAGCTCTGCAATGGAAACCTAAAATAGATAAAGCTCTAGGACAACAACCTAGTGATCATAAGGTGACTTCATCCCCCAATAATGGAGATAAGCAACCAGATAAATCTGGTAGTGGTGGTTTGTTCGGTGGTTTGTTTGGTGGGAAGAAAAAATAATGGTGTATCAACCAGCAGCGGGAGCCAGGGATTTATTGCCCTTGGATGTGGAGAAAAAACGCTGGATTGAAGATCGGTTACAGCAAGTGTTTCACCGTTGGGGATATCACAGGATTATCACCTCAACTTTAGAGCGCATGGATACCCTGATGGCGGGGGAAGCAATCCAGCGTCAAATGGTCATTCAACTACAACAAAATGGCGAAGATGATGAATTAGGGTTACGTCCAGAATTAACAGCATCTATTGCTCGTACTGTTGTGACTCGGATGGCAGGTGTCACTTATCCGCAACGGTTGTATTACAACGCCAATGTGTTTCGCCGCACTTGGGAAAGTAGACACAATCGCCAACAGGAGTTTTATCAAGCTGGGGTGGAGTTGTTAGGTACTGGCGGATTGCTGGCGAATGCCGAAGTACTGCTGTTAGTAGCAGATTGTTTGGCAGCATTGGGTTTGCAAGAATGGCATTTAATTTTAGGTGAGGCGGGAATTACCCGATCGCTCCTGAGTGCCTTTCCTGCTAATCTACAAGATCAAGTTCGCAGTGCGATCGCTCATCTTGACCGCATTACTATAGATACTTTACCCCTGAGTGACAAACTACGCGATCGCGCCCGAATCATCATGGATTTGCGCGGGCCAAGTGCAGACGTGTTACAAAAAGTCAGTAGTTTGGATCTAGATGAAGAACAGCGAGAGGCAGTAAATAACCTCAAATCCCTAGTAGAATTACTAGAATCAGAGAAAAATTTTCCTTTAATCCTAGACCTCAGCCTCATCCAGACCATAGATTACTACACTGGTATTGTATTTGAAGTTGTCAATGATACCGAATCCCAAGCCAGAGTTTTAGGGCGGGGTGGTCGCTATGACCAGCTGTTAGGGCTATATCATCCCCAAGGAGAAAACATACCTGGTATTGGTTTTGGACTCAGTATCGAAGATTTATACCAAGTTTTGTTATCTACTCAGCAATTACCACAGTCAACCCCAGCGAGTGACTGGTTAGTAGCACCAGAGACAGCCAGTGCTAACGCCTTTGCCTTTGCCTACGCGCAAAAACTCAGAGATTCTACTGATTTAGTGCGGGTAGAAATTGATTTGGGGGGAAGGGATGCAGAGGCTATTCGCCAATACGCACGCGATCGCAGCATAGCCCAAATTGCCTGGATCAAAGCTGATGGTTCACCAAAAATTGAATCATTGCGTTAATGGGCATGGGGAAAGACGCAGAGGAGCAGAGAGGCAGAGGGGCAGAGGGGATAAAACTTACTGTAACTTCTCCTCTGCTCCCCTGCTCCCCTGCCCCTCTGCCCCCCTGCTCTCCCCTCCCCTGCTAGGCTAGAAATAGCCGATACAGAAAAGAGGGAATCGAGAACATGCCGCACACGATTGTTACAGAAGTCTGTGAAGGCGTCGCTGACTGCGTAGATGCCTGTCCAGTAGCTTGTATTCATGATGGCCCAGGCAAAAATGCCAAGGGAACTGATTGGTACTGGATTGACTTTGCCACTTGCATCGACTGTGGTATATGTCTCCAAGTTTGCCCTGTGGAAGGGGCAATTCTGGCAGAAGAACGACCGGAGTTGCAAAAAACTCCGTAATAGTCCATAGTCAACAGTCAATAGTCAATAGTTATGTTTGACTTGACTGTTGACCAATGACAAATGACAAATGACCAATGACAAATGACTATTTACTAGACGTTCAAAATGTCCACGCTGGATACATCAAAGATGTGGATATCCTGCAAGGCGTGAATTTCCAGGTTGCAGCAGGAGAATTGGTGACAGTGATTGGCCCCAACGGTGCGGGGAAATCTACTTTGGCAAAAGCAATTTTTGGACTTTTGATCCCCCACACAGGCACAATTACCTTCAAAGGTGAAAATATCGTGGGGCTAAAGTCCAATCAAATTGTCCAACGAGGAATGTGCTACGTACCGCAAATCGCCAATGTCTTTCCCTCTCTCAGTGTTGAAGAGAACTTGGAGATGGGTGCTTTTGTGCTTAACGTTCCTTTGAAACCAATTAAAGATAAAATATTTACTATGTTTCCCAGACTAAGCGATCGCCGTCGTCAACGCGCTGGTACTCTCTCTGGAGGAGAACGCCAGATGCTAGCGATGGGCAAAGCTTTAATGTTGGAGCCTAGCTTACTGATTTTGGATGAACCATCTGCTGCTTTGTCCCCCATCTTGGTGACACAAGTGTTTGAGCAGATTAAACAAATTAATCAAGCGGGTACTGCGATCGTATTAGTAGAACAAAATGCCCGTAAAGCTTTAGAGATGGCTAATCGTGGATATGTATTAGAGTCGGGACGTGATGCGATCTCCGGCCCTGGTGAAGAATTGTTGAATGACCCGAAAGTGGGTGAGCTATATCTAGGAGCGGGTAAGAGACATTAATCTTTTTTAATCACTCTTGCCCCATTCAACATAACACCAGCTTCATAAGGGAGCTTCATCAGGCGATAGCGATGCCTCTGGTGGGCTGCGCCGACGCTATCTATAACTAAATACAAATCCTGCCACTGCCGCGACCGTCGTTTTCGATGCTCAAAGAATTCTCCCCAATAATCCTTGCGTTTCTAATCACATCTACAGCGAGTAGAAAGGTAAAACAGGACAATCATTCAGGAAAAATTGACCAAAATGCAAATTACCCGGATTTGTCAGAACCCCCATTAGCAATTCGTAATTCTTGATTACGTCATGGATGTGTATTTAGACCCAAACCATAAGGTTGCAACCTATACAACCTATAGCCGCATTTCTCACAAGCTTCAAACGTTTGATAGAGCAGAGGGGCAGAGGGGCAAAGGGGCAGAGGAGAAAAACTTACTGCAACTTCTCCCCTGCTCAAGAGCAGGCTTTGAGAAGTGTGGTGAGAAATCCGGGTATAGAAGTCTCTGACTCTAATGGCACTAACTGGTTTCTTAAATTACGAATTAGTAATTACATTGAGTGCTTTTGGCAATTTGGCATCCAAAATTTTTCTGTTGCAGTTTTAATTGAGATATCAACAGGGTTACAGGGAAATTGAGAAAATTCTACAAGGGATAAATTCCCGTCTCAAAACCCCACCCAATGGCCAGTTGTTGACGCCCACGCTCTCCGAACCACCCTAAAGTGGATGCAGCGCAAGCGTCATCGCTTCACCACAACTGGCTAGAAATCAAACAGAAAACACATAGTACAAATGGACTTACACAGATTTAAGTCGGGTGATGACAGGCATCACTTAGCCAAGGAGATCATATCAAAGCGATCGCACCATTTATTTAACCTGTAGCTGCCTGAGTTTATTATTTGCCGACAGTAGTAACTCTTCGACCCATTTTCGTATATTCATACCATGATTAAGTTGTACAGTGCGTAAGTCCTAAGTTCAAGTTTGTAGTAAGGACTTTAATCCTGATAAAACTTTCTATTAGCTATGAATCGCTCACTACAAACTAGAATTTTGTTGTATGTTTAATTATGCCTACCTACTTAAGTTCTAAGTTACGATTAATGTGAAGATTAAATGACTCTTAAATCGTGTAAAAAGGTACTCTTGCATCTTGCTTGAATCTGATATCTTCCTGAGAACAGCTTTGTTGTTATCAGCTAGATTAATGAGTCGAATTAATGGATTTGTAGGGCGACGTGATTTCTTAAAATTTGCAAGTGTTGTAGGTATTGCGGCTACTGCTTTTGGTGATAGCTTTTGGAATTCAGAGCAAACTGCTGTTGCTGATATTCACCCAGTTAACCCTAATCCAATCAGTCCGAATGAAGCCATCAGACGTTTACTGGATGGTAATCAAAGATTTATCCAGCAAAAACGTCAATATCCCGCTCAATCACTAGAACGTCTACGATTAGTTGCTAAAGCTCAGTATCCGTTTGCCGCTATATTAGGCTGTGCAGATTCTAGAGTACCTGCGGAAATCGTTTTTGATCAAGGACTTGGAGATTTATTTGTCGTGCGAGTTGCTGGTAATGTCGTCAGTGACACAGTTATAGGTAGTCTGGAATACTCTACAACCGTATTGGGTTCGCAGTTAATTGTAGTTTTGGGTCATAAAAGATGTGGTGCAGTAGCAGAAGCAATCAAAAACGAACCACTTCCTGGCAGAATTGGTTTAATTATTGAGAGCATTAAACCATCTGTAGAAAGGGTAAAGTTCAGAACTGGTGATAATATGCAAGATGCGGTTATAGCTAACATTCAGTATCAGACTGAAAAATTGCAGGAAAGCTCAACAATTTTAGCTAAATTGCTCCGTGAAGATAAACTAAAAATTGTTGGCGCTTGTTACGACATTGATACTGGTAAAGTCAACATTATTAGTTGAACAAAACCAACAAAAATTCAGAAAAACCTAAAAGCAATGCACAGCCTAAGCTTGTAACAAATAAACCTAGCAGGAACCACATAACAAGGCCACCTGCCAGGAAGGTATAGTATATTCTGGCCATGTTTGATTAGGTTAGCGCTTATTTATAAAAAATAATTGCGTATCCCTAGATACAATAACTAAATACTTTGGGAAACACAGTTAAGAAAAGTTACTAAATAGGTTAATTTCCAATTAAAACCATTGAAAAAGAATTCAGAAGTCAGAATTCAGGAGCGGAGCCGGAGACGTTTCCGTTAGGTGATTTCCGACAAAGAAAATACCTGTGTTGGCGAGTTTCGACTTCGCTCAACTCTCGATCTATCAGTTGGTTGAGCGAAGTCGAAACCAACGGCATCGGTATATTTATTCTTGTAAATCACCTTAGCTCCGGTCAGAATCAAGAGGCTCTCTATGAGAGGCTGTGCTAACGGCAAAGCTCAGTACAAGTGCCTCATGCCCCATAATATAAGAAAGCGCTTCACACTTCTTAAACAATCAGCTTTATTAGAACAATGGCGAGAGACTTACGGGGATTCATTAAAATTTTGGAAGAAAGAGGACAATTACGGCGAATTTCAGCTTTAGTTGACCCAGATTTAGAAATTGCTGAGATTTCCAACCGGATGCTGCAAAAAGGTGGCCCAGGGTTGTTGTTTGAAAACGTCAAAGGCGCTTCTTTCCCGGTGGCGGTGAATTTGATGGGAACTGTGGAAAGGATTTGCTGGGCGATGAATATGCAGCATCCAGAGGAATTGGAAACTCTGGGGAAAAAACTCAGTATGCTGCAACAGCCAAAACCGCCGAAGAAGATTTCCCAGGCGATAGATTTTGGAAAAGTATTGTTTGACGTGGTGAAGGCGAAACCAGGACGGGATTTTTTCCCTGCTTGTCAGCAAGTTGTACTTCAAGGTAATGATTTAGATTTAAATAAGTTGCCTTTGATACGTCCTTATATTGGTGATGCTGGCAAGATTATCACGCTGGGATTGGTAATTACCAAAGATTGTGAGACGGGGACACCAAATGTAGGTGTGTATCGTTTACAACTGCAATCCAAGAATACGATGACGGTTCACTGGTTATCGGTGCGGGGTGGGGCCAGGCATTTGCGAAAAGCGGCCGAACGTGGGAAGAAATTAGAAGTTGCGATCGCACTTGGTGTTGATCCTCTAATTATTATGGCAGCTGCCACACCCATACCTGTAGATTTATCAGAATGGCTGTTTGCTGGACTCTACGGCGGTTCTGGTGTGCAGTTGGCGAAATGTAAAACCGTCGATTTGGAAGTTCCCGCAGATTCCGAATTTGTCTTGGAAGGGACGATTACACCAGGAGAAGTTTTACCCGATGGGCCTTTTGGCGACCACATGGGTTATTACGGCGGCGTGGAGGATTCGCCGTTGGTACGCTTTGAGTGTATGACACACCGGAAAAATCCCATTTACTTAACAACATTTAGCGGTCGTCCACCTAAAGAAGAAGCGATGATGGCGATCGCACTAAATCGCATTTATACCCCCATTCTGCGGCAACAAGTATCAGAAATTGTCGATTTCTTCCTACCAATGGAAGCTTTGAGTTACAAAGCGGCGATTATTTCCATAGATAAAGCATATCCGGGACAAGCGCGACGAGCTGCTTTAGCATTTTGGAGTGCTTTACCACAATTTACATACACAAAATTTGTAATTGTTGTGGATAAAGACATAAATATTCGTGATCCGCGTCAAGTTGTGTGGGCGATTAGTTCCAAAGTTGACCCAGTGCGGGATGTCTTTATTCTGCCGAATACACCTTTTGATACCTTGGATTTTGCCAGTGAAAAGATTGGCTTAGGTGGACGTATGGGAATTGATGCAACTACAAAAATTCCGCCGGAAACAGACCATGAATGGGGTTCACCTTTGGAATCTGACCCAGAGGTGGCGGCGATGGTAGAGAGACGATGGGCAGAGTATGGTTTAGCAGAGTTGCAGTTAGGAGAAGTAGACCCGAATTTGTTTGGCTATGATATGAAGTAACCTGTTATAGATCAATACAGTTCAGATAAGTCCAAAACCCTGATGTAGAGACGCGATTCATCGCGTCTTGAAAGACCAATTATCTACACTAATAACCCTTAACTGAAACGTATTGTGTTTAAATCATACAGTAATAGCACAGCAATGCTGTACCCTTACGACAGAGATCATTTAAATAAATGGAACCTGCTGTAACAACATATAGGACTCATATTTGATTTTTGAAAAAACTCAGTACAACTAAGAAGCCTTCTTGACTGTTGCCTATTGCCTATTG
>NZ_JBDNJQ010000182.1:0-15524 GCF_051172895.1 Nostoc sp. CALU 1950
CCCTTTTTAAGGGGGATTTAGGGGGATCGAGATATGTGCAACTTCACATTAAATTTGTATAAGACCAAAACACTTATAGAGACGGCGATTTATCGCGTCTCAAAAACCCACAATTTTGTACTATTAGTCCTTAACCCAAGCGTATTGATCTCAAACCCTTTTTCCCTAATGTCACGGTGGAAGCATTATTCCTCCTGCCCTCTGCCTTTCTTGATAAAAAAACGAGGAAGTGATACTTCCCCGCATTAGCAAAATCGCTACAGTTTAACTAATTTTGAATGTTGAACTTTCAGCTAAACGACACTAGCAGAAAAAACGAAATCATTTGCTGTGAGGCTAGTTGAAGTAATTCCCAACAATGAAGCTAACTCTGTATTTCCAGTTTTCACTAAGGTGTCACTACCCTGTTGCAATAGGGTTAGGGCACTAAACTGAGTAACGCCAATCCCACCCAGACCGATTTTATCAATGGCGATCGCAAAATCAGTCACGATGTTTTTGCTAGTTGGCAGGCTGGCGTTAGCAATCCAGAACTGATCAGCACCAGCACCACCACTCAGGCTATTACTACCCTGTTGGCCAGCAAACAGAATGTCATCACCATTGCCACCAAATAGAGAGTCATCGACATTAGAGAAGAGTTTGTCATCTCCAGAACCACCGTAAAGACGGTTATTACTGCCGTTACTGGTGAGGGTGTCTTTACCTGAGCCACCGAAGGATAATTGACGAGAACCTTCAATTACTGTCAGGGTATCAGCACCGGCTGCCCCAAATAGACTATTACTACCACTGGCTTCAATTACGACAACAAGATCATCACCATTACCACCATTGGCACTGGTATTTTGAGCCGGGCCATTTTGACCAATGAATATTTGATCGTCACCGTCTGCTGTGGACACTGAAGAGTCACTACCCACAAGCACCGTGTCATCACCATTCCCGGTTTGGATGGTGTTACCTTGAGTAGCCTCGACAAAATCTGCTCCATCACCTGTAAATAAGGTTTGATTTGGCGCGGTTGTAACATCATCGCTGGTTGTGGAGCCAAACTTAATTTCTTCAGCTTTTGGTTGACCTAAACCAGGAGCAAGGTTGAGAGGATTCTCCAGCTTTAAGAGAATAATTTCATTGTTGTCTATGACTGGATTCTGAGGATCATCTCCAGGACGACCTGTTGAGAAAGGATAGTTGTTGTCATTTGCTACCAAAATGGTGTTTTTGTCAACAACTAAAACATTTTCAATGGTTACAAACGGGAAGTCAAAAGTGGTTTTACCATCGCCATTGAGGTCGTTGGGGTCTTGGATGTTCAACAAGTCTGCAACTTCTTCTTTGACTACATAGCCATTAGAATCTGTTTTAGACAAGTCTATTTTGAAAATCTTCTTGAATTGAGCAGAGGTTCCTTGACCGCCATCCCGCTCAACGACTAAATACTCATTGTCATTGATGACTGCTAGATCCCCGATCGCATACGCGGGATTTTCCAACTTGTAGTAAAGTTTATTGTCGGTGTACTCGCGGCTGGCGATATCAAATTCGTTAATCCGCAACGCACCGGGAGCATCACCTTGAACCGTACCCTCTAGCAGCATATAGAGCTTGGTTTTGCTGGCGTTGATTGCTCCACCTTCAAAACCTTTAGAGCCACCCAAGTTAGCAAAAGCATCTCCTGAGAGAACATCGGGGTTTTGTGGCGATCGCACTAAGTTATTCTGAGGATCACTCAAGAAATCTCGGACTTTATCCCCTGTATCTGGAAAGTCTGTGAACAGTGCATCTACGCCTAATTGAAAGAACTGCTGAAATTCTAGTTCTGGATTCCCTTTGTAATCTGCTGCTAAATACAGGTCTTCATCGCGGAAGGTGTAGGGATGAACCTGTAAACCTGCATTGTGAGCATCTTGAACTAAAGTAGTGGGAGGTAACAGTGTTCTGTCAGCTTCATTTACTGTCCCGTCGTTGTTGATATCATCTGCCAAACCATCATTATTAGCATCAGTACCTCTGACACTGACAATTAACCGCTTCCAAGGGCCAATTCCATCAGCATAGGTAGCGATTTCAGCCAAACCTTCTGGAGTCCGTAAATCGCCATAAGTCCGAAGGTCGTCACTGACTTCAAAATCATAAGGCTGAGTCTCTATGATCTCACCGTTTAGCCTAATTCCAGCGGCATCGAAAAGTTGAACCAGGGGAATATCTACACCTGTCTCTGGCATAATGCGATCGTGGAGATCCTTGAGATTACCGACTTCAAAGGATTGGATGAAGATCCGACTGGGATCGGTGAAATTCTCAGCCTTGAGTGTATCGATCAGGATTTCACTGATGTTTCTGTTAATTTTCTCCGTAGTGCCGACATAAGTAGCTTCTTCGGCAGAATAGGTGGGATGCTTAGTTTCGGGATAGATGCCAATCTTTTTACCCGTCTCGGCTTCTACTTCTTTAACCAAGTCGATAATTTCGGCCAGGGTGGGAATTTCAAATTGACCATTGAAGGATTGGTCGCGGAAAGGTACACGCTGTATAGCTCTTAAGGTCTTGATTTCTTCTAAAGTGAAGTCTTCAGCGAACCAACCAGTGATTTCAGTTCCATCTAGACTGACTGTTTTCTTGCGATCGGCAAACTGTGGATATTTGGTAATATCGTAAACGTCTGTGGTTGTATTGCTTAAATTAAGAGTGCCATCAGCATTCAAAATTGCCAAAGCAGGCTCATGGCGGGCAATTAATACCCCATCTTTTGTAACTACTAAATCAGGTTCAATAAAGTCAGCACCGTCGGCAATTGCTTGTTTGTAAGCTTCTAGAGTATGTTCTGGAAGCTTTCCACTTGCACCTCTATGACCGATAACTAATGGTGCTTCTCCACCTAGAGTTTTGAAGAAGTCAGGTGTAGCAATGGGAGCTTCTAACAGCTTACCAGCGGCATCAAAATGTAGTAGGTAAGGGCCAAACTCTTCTCCAACCCAAATTGTCCCGTCTTTATCAAAGACGAATGACTCTACATCCAAATCTGCACCAGTTAGTAATCTATCGGTAGTTCCTTCATTAACTATTTGGAAAGGAATCTTGTTATTGGGATCAGATAGTTGAATGTAGTCTAAAACTTTAACAGTGCCATCTCCATTTTCTGTTCCCTTAAAACTTGGGTCTAGACGATGGATGCGTAACAGAAAGTCTTCACTATTATCTTTGCTGCCGTAACCATTATCTGACAGAAAGTATAAAGAGTTATTATTAGCAAACTGTACACCACTGAAGCCCTGTATTGGCTGTCCTGGGAAAGGCCCCGTTCTGCCATTCCCTGAAATTTCCTCACCAGAAACTGGCCCATCACCATAGGTATCAGCAGGTAAAGAGGCAAAGCCTACTAATTCAATTGCCATAATTAGAATGTTGGTTGGGTATTTGGATTTAACTGGTTTGCAAACTAATCAAGTTCTCTCATTGCATCATTTGTGAGAAAAACAAATCATATTCTCATGCTAAAAACCGGAATTACGGGTAAATTTCAGAATTACAACACTACAGGTCGGGCAAGTCCGTTAAGTCCGATTTCGTCATCAACACTGAAAATAAATGCATTTACAAAAAATGTATTCTCTCAGAGTTATCGAAAGCTTGAGAAATGAGAATTTGATGTCAACTACTAATTGGTGTTAGTTAGTCATGAGTGTAGAAGACTGAGATACCGAATTGAAATCTGTTGATAGTAGTATGAGAGAACTTAGCTAGCAGTAAATATATTTTCATGAGAAGATTAAGAAAACAATAAGCTAACTGGAAGAAATGATTAATTGTAAGGGCTTATAAATCAATAAGGTTCAGCTAAGGGTTATTGGTGTAGGTAATTGGTCTTTGAAGACGCGATAAATCGCGTCTCTACATGAGGGTTTTGTTGCTCATTCTGAACTGTATTGGCTTATAAATTCATGAAAATCTTTGCAACACATTAAATATTTAGATCCCCGATTTCTTTAAGAAGTCGGGGATCTTGTTGTTTAGAAATGATTTAGGATTGGGATAACACTAGGCAACAAACTAAGCTACGACGCTAGGAGAGAAAACAAAGTCATTTGCAGTCAGGCTAGTTGAGATAATTCCCGACAATGAAGCCAACTCAGTATTTCCTATTTTCACTAAAGTGTCATTACCCTGTTGCGACAGCGTTAGCCCACAAAATTGAGTTACGCCGACACCGCCAAGCCCGATTTTGTCAATCCCGACTGTAAAATCAGTCACGATGTTATTACTAATTGGCAGACTACCATTAGCAATCCAGAATTGGTCAGCACCAGCACTACCACTCAGGCGATTACTACCTCCTTGACCGGCAAATAGCACATCATCACCATCGCCACCAAATAGCGAATCATTGATATTGGAGAAAAGTTTGTCATCTCCAGAACCACCGTAGAGACGGTTATTGCTACCGCCACTGCTAAGGGTATCATTACCGGAACCACCGAATAATGATTGGCGAGAACCTTCAATTATTGTGAGAGTATCATCACCTGCCCCACCAAACAGATTATTACTACCACTGGCTTCTACCACGACAATCAAATCATCACCATTGCCACCATCAGCATTGGTATTTTTAGCGGGGCCATTTTGGCCAATAAATATCTGATCGTTACCCTCTCCCCCAAATACTGAAGAGTCACTCCCTGCAAGTACGGTGTCATCACCGTTCCCAGCCTCGATTGTATTACCTTCAGTACCTTCTACCAAATCTGCTCCGTCACCTGCACTAAAGAATTGTCCTGGCTCAAGATTGACGGTATCGCTGTTGCTAGAACCAAAACCGTTCGGGAAAGGAGGCTCTACAACTGTTAGGTTATTGGGTAATTCGAGAATGCCGAGTTTTTCAGCAGGCGTATTACCCGTAACGTTGAAATCGTTGTCGTTAAGCAAAGCTAGAGTGTTGGGTGCTACCAGCGCCAAACCTTCTAATTTTTCCACTCCGGTGTAACCCAACTGAGCGGCATTAGCAATTAGGCTTTTGGTGACAGGGGTAATATTGGCGGTAGCTAACTCCGCAGAGGTAAGCTGTTCAATGGTTTTATCCGCTGGCAAGGTAAAGTTAGCAGGGTTGTTGATGTTGGTCGCCCCAGCTAAATCAATTTGGTAAATTAGTTTATTGCCAGCAGACGTACCATTGTCGTCTCGCTCAATTACCGCAAATTTGCCGTTACCCAAGGAAACTGCATCGCCAATCTTATCAGTTGCAGGTAGACCTTCCAGGAGATATAAATACTCTGCTGTCACCTGCTTGGTAACAATATCAAACTCTAGAATTCGCAGGTTGAGAGAAGCTTTAGAAGTTGCATCATTGGCGACATCTGGATTATCAATTGGACTTTGGATAAAGGCGTATAATTTATCACCTTCCAGGGCGACAGCTTCAAATCCTCGGTTATTGCGGCGTTGGGCATAAACTTCTGGCAATACCTCAGTGCCAAATGTTCCGGCTGGTTGATCTGGGTCGGATGCTGTGGCGGTTCCTTGGGGAATAAAGCGGTCAATTAATTTACCATCAACATCAAAGTGATAAATTGCCGGACGGTATTCATCTACCAGCCAGTAATCTCCATTTTCCGCAATTACAATCCCCTCTAAGTCAGCACCCAAAGGATCGTTAGCGAGAACATTGTTGTCTAAGTCAACGGCAATTTCATCTGTGTAGGCTAAACCATTTGCTACACCTTGTAGGTTAGGCAATCCAGTTAATGGCGTTGTCCCATCTTGACGGAATAGCCCCGTTCTCTTAGTAATATTGATTTCACCTGTGCTGCGGTTGAGTTCAAAGCTGACTATTTCTGGTTGGAAGTCGGGTAATAAAAATGGTCTGTTTACACCATCAGGTTCTCCATTGGGGCCTCGGTCTGTGTGAGTGACAAACTTCAGATTCCCATTTGCTGCAAATCCTTGGAAATACAACCCAGAGAAACCACCTAATAAAATATCTTGATTTTCAGAGGTTGTTCCTAACTTGGGTAGGTTTTCAAATTCATAGATAGTCAGTTTGGGTTGGGCAACAGGATTGCGTGGATCGTAACTAGTGGTGTCAATAGTTAGAGCATTAGGGAAGGCATTGGCAATATTTTCCCAAGGTACAAACTTGAAGTTAGAACTGATATTTTCTTCTTCACCTTCATCACTAACTATTGTGGCAGGTTCATTGGAGCCATCTTGAGTGACAAATAAACCAAATGGAAAATTAGGCCCCAGTGGCACGTTAATTACTTCTGCACCGTCTGACTCTTGTACGCTGTCAATTGGCCCATTGTTTCCGACAGCAAAGTTACCTACATATTCGTTGTTACCTTCACGAGTGTAGGCCACAAAAGTATTATCGCCTTGGCTGGATGCTAATAAGTAGCCTGTGCCATTTTTGCCGTAATAAATGGTCAGTCCTTCTACGTCATCGGTGAGGTTAGTACCGCCCAAATCTCTGACTTGATCAATTAGCTTACCAGTTGTTCCACCGTCTGGTTCTGCTTGGAACTTCCAGATACCGACATTTTCCTGGCCGATGTAGAGGAAACCAGTTTCCTGGTCTACTACCATACCCTCTGTTTGCGGATCGCGTCCCTCAATTGTTGGTACAGTAAATTCTCGGACTCGTTCAATACCAATTTTGCCATTACCTTTATCAATCAGTTTAAACTGAGCGACATCTCCAGTTTCGCGGCGATTGGCAAAGACATAATAATCATTGGTGATTGGGCTGCGGTATAATGCCAGCCCGTAAGCACTCCGAGAAGATGAGGAATAAGGTTCTGCAAAAGGTGCTGCTTGGAAGAGAGTACCAAGACTGCTGTCGGTAATATCTTCCAGGTAATTGCCGTCAGCGCCAGGGTTGGGGTTAATTTTGAAGATTGCTAGTTTATCATTGTTGCGATCGCTAGCTACGGCAATATCAATAGATTGATCGCCTAATTTAAAACCGTATTGCAGGTCAATGTTGTTGTAGCGAATACCACCGGGATTAATTGTCTCTAACAAATTACCAGACAAGTCATAAATCCGCAGTCCGCCATTTTTCACTGAGGTTAATACTAGGCTATCAGCAGAATTTGTAGCATTAATATAGATGGCTGGATCATCAGCATCGGCACGTTGATCGACTGGGAGTGTTTCATCATCCAACAAATCGGGACGAGTTTCTACCGTGGGTGCAGCAGTTGGAACTAAGTCTGCATCGAGCGTGAGGATTTGGGTAAATTGGCTCTGGTTGAAATTGTTATCACTTACCAACACAATCGACTGACTACCATCTGCTAATTTGGGGCCAAAGGTGATGCCTTCGATATTATCTGTACCGTTAGGCAAATCCAGATCATTTAAATTCAACAACAGACGTTTTTGAGCGGGTTGGATAGCTTCTAGTTGTTCAGTACTCAGATTATTCAGAGAATCGTAGAAGCTAATATCTGTTGATCCTTGCAGAGAAACTTCGTAAATTTTGATAGTGTTGCCTACACCTTGGGCAAAGGAACGCTCTACCGCCAGCAAGGTTCCTCGGTTATCGATCGCAAGTAAATCTACTAAACCATTGTCAGCAAAGCCTGTGCTAAGGTTGGGCACATCCGCGATCGCATCAGTAATATAAAGGTATTCTTTTTCTGGTTGTCCACTAAGCAGATTGTATTGTAAAATTCGGGAACGGCTGCCACTGGTGAGTGAAGCCCTTAATCCATCTTGAGAAAGTGCGTTTTCGGTAGCGGTGAATAGGGTTTTTTGGTCAGGTGTGATGGTGAGGCTTTCAAATCCCAAATTATTGTAAACACCTGATGTCTGCGTGTCACCTGCATCTACAATACCGTTGCCGTTGGTATCTTCAACTACTGGTAAGAATTTGCTGGGGACAAATAGCGATCGCAATTCTTGCCCTGTTGTCAGGGAAAATTCCTTAATAAAGGGATTGCTAACCCGACCTGCACCAGGATTAACTTCACCTTCAGAAGAGATGAAAATAGTCTCATTGTTGGTTAAAGCAATGCCTTCTGGGTCAATGCTAAATGTTGCAAATAAGTTGTTATTAGTATCTTTCAGAGGCGTTACATTGGTAAAAGTCACCTCAGTATCAGCAGTGAAAGTATAGAAGCGGGCGGGGCCAAATTGCGAGCGATCGTCTGAAATAGCGTAGTAGCGGTTATTCGCAGCATCGTAAGTGACACCAGATAGTCCCCCCAGTGGAATCTGTACACCATTCACAGTTCCCGCCACACCAGCAGGAATAAAGCCAGTCACAAAGGTAGTTTCTTCCACAAATCCTGCACGAGGAATGGTTTTACCTGGTTCATTTGGCCCAGTTTGCACATCTGCGAACACCAAGCGATGGTCGGAACTGGGGAAGGGAAAAGTACCTACCAAGGGAAAAGTTGAATCGGTATTTAGAGGCCAAAATACTCCTGAGTTGGCAATCGTCAGATCAGCGGAGGGCAACACGTAATCAGTCCGCAGATTTCCGGGAGTCGTATCAGCAAAGTCTGCGGTATCAAAGTTAGGATTACCTTTTTGGCTAGAGTTAGCACCACCCTGCAAATCTGCTTGTTGAGAGCCACCTACACTGGTAGGGATGACATTAGTATTGATATTGGGATTTTGCAACAGTTGGCGAATAGCATTGTCAAAACTATCACCATCTAACGGGTCTGCATTTTGATCACCCACAATCACAAAGCTTGACCCAGTAGCAATTCCGCCCGTTTTGCCCTCATCATCATAGATGTAATTACCTTTGCCAGGGGTAACATAATCTGCCCAAAAGCGAATCTCGTCGTGGTTACGTTTACCGTTGCGGTCTTCCGGCCCATCAAATACTGGTGGTGTGGGGTGGCTGGCGAGGATGTGAATTGTCTCGCCGTTCACTTGAATGGGTACATCCCAATGACTCTTGGAGGAAAGACGCACAACTTCGAGTTCCTCGTCAGAATACCAATCATTTGGCTGTGGTGTTGCGAGGTCATCGGGAAGTAAAGCATTGGGCATATCTTTCCAAAGGAAGTTTTGGAAGGTGCGGATATTGGCGGTATCGATGGGATATTTGGACAGCAGCAGCATCCCGTATTGACCAGGAAAATTCCCGAATCCGAAAGCATCATCGCCATCTCCTACTGTACCGTCGTTGTTCAAGTCAAACCCAGAAGCAATACCCGTATTGGAAGGAGCGATGTAGAAGTAGGGGTAGTCAACGGGAGTTGTACCGTTTTGGCTGATGGCTAGATAATTTTGCTGGAATAGTTGAACTGCCTCCGGGGAGTAGTCAAACTCGTTAATTAGTAGCACATCTGGGTTATTGCGCTGGATGATTTCTGCAACTGCCTTTGCCTGAGCATTATCGGGGGTAGATAAATCACTTAATAACTGACCTTCAGCGTTCCGATTCAAAGAAGCATTGAACTGGGAAAAGCGAATTGTGCTTGTAGTTACCATAGTTTAATTCTCAGGTAGATTCCAGACGAGACTGCTTTGAAAATTGCGGGTGCGGAATGGGCGTTTCTTGCATTCCAACTCTTACTCACTGAGATGAATGGCACTAAGAAAAGCTCAAATCCTGGTGTCGCCTCGTTCCCAGTCTCAGACTGGGAATGTATTCTTAGAGGCTCTGCCTCTCGTCAAGCCATTGGAGGCGGAGCCTCCCATGATGGGTTCCTAGCCTGGAGGCTAGGAACCAGTCAGGGTAAGGGCTGTATCTTAACTTAGTACCATTCCTCACTGGGACTCTGCGCCTCTGCATGAGCCAAGCGATCGCCCTCAAGTTTCCCAAAGAGCGATCGCTAGAATCTGCGTTAAACAAAGACGAAACGAGTATCTGTTGCCAAATTGGTATTCCGGTTTAACCCGTTTTCCACAACAGCAATCAATTCCGCTCCATTGTTGGTGAAAATGCCCACATCCGATCTAACTGACCCTAGTGAGTAATTGTTAGCAACTCCCTTAAGCTGAATCTGATCGTTTGCTTGGAAGTTGAGAATATAGGCGTAGTCACTGTTGCCGGAATTGGCATAGAAAACTGAAGTCACATCACCCAAGACGTAAGTATCTGCACCTTGCTCGCCGTTGATGAGGTCGATTTCGTTTGTGCCGCCCCCCCAGCCAATCAGGCGGTCATCACCATTACCCCCAGAAAGTGCGTCACTGCCAAGTCCACCTAAAATTGTGTCATTGCCATCGCCGCCAAGGAGTACATCTATGCTTCCCTTGCCATCCAGGTAATCATTGCCTGCTCCACCATTGATTAACTCACTGCCATTAGTGCCGATAACGCGATCGCTTCCAGCTAGAGCATTGACTATGTATCTGTTCAAACCCGTAAGTTCGCTAACAAAGATGATATCGTTGCCAGATGTCGCTTTGTTATTGGCAACAGTCAGGTCAAAGGTATCGCTAACACTAGCGCCTTTACCATCAGCAGCGGTAACTGTGACTGCAAAAATCCCAGTTTGGGAGATATTGCCAGATATCACACCTGTGTTTGCAACGATACTCGATCCAGCGGGTAAGCCTGTAGCACTGTAGCTGAGGGTATCGCCTTGATCGATGTCAGCAAATTTATTACTGACATTGAAAGAGAAGGGTTTATTAGTAGAGATGATTTGGTCGTCAATCGGTTGTACTACCGTGGGAGCATTGTTTTTAGGGAGATTAAACCGAGCCACGCTAGGGTCATGATCGCTATCCTGATCAGCAAACTCTGAGTTAATGTGAACAACATCATACCCATCTAGCTTGTTGAGCAAGTTGTTACTAACTAAAACGTGGTCAAGGGTTTGGGCGTTACCTTGAAAGTTGTAGGTATAACGCTCATTTTGCGGCAGAGTTTCAATTAAGGAAGTCAGTCCAGCGCTTTCTATGGTGTTGACGGGGTTGGAAAACTCAAAGTCATTTAAGTCACCCGCCACTACGACATTGGCATTGGGGTTGATCGCTAAAATACTGCTGACAAAGTTTTTCACCAGGGTAGCTTGTTGCTGACGCTGGGTTTCGCTAGTGAGAGTTGGTGGTTGATTCGGCCCAAATAATGGTTGGTCGCCACCTTTAGAATTAAAGTGATTGCCAATTACATAAACAGTTTCACCGTTGAAAGTAAATTCACCTACTAACGGCTTACGACTGCTGGTAAAAGCGGAGTTGGTGGGGTCGATTAAACCAGGACTATTAGAAACTGTGGGAACACCAGAAACATTGGTAACTGTGGTACTGGCAGTAGAACTACCACCGGGGCGATCTACAAAGCTGACACGACTGGGATTAAATAAGAAGCCAACCCGGATATTTCCCCCAGGTTCACCGCCGTTCGTATCGTCTACTGGGTTAATTTGGCGATATTGATATGTGGGGCCACCAGCAGCAATGATTGTATCAATTAATTTTTGGAAGGTGGCACTAGCATCAACTACGCTATCATTTGTCGGCCCGTTATTGTCTTGAATTTCTTCCAGACTAATGATATCTGGTGATTTCAGATTATTAACAATGCGGTTAGCAAGGTTGTTAAACTTGGTTGGATCATCACCTGGGTCAAGGTTTTCGACGTTGTAGGTAGCAACTGTCAGTTGGTCGGTAGTGGGAGTTAAATTAGTGACTTCCCTGGTCAGCGTGTTTGAAGTCACTGTCACTGAGGTAGGTAGAACTTCATAGTTGCTGAAGTTATAATCCACCACACCTGTAATCGTGTCCAAAGTAGCACCGACGTTAACTTTGGGTGAGCTACCAGAGGTAAACAGTGTGTCATCAATTTGGATACGCTCTGGGTTAAAATCGTTAGGACTAATCACGATACCGCCACGGGCTGTACGTCCGGTGGCATTAGCACCATCGTCTGCGAGTACCCAAATTTCCCCAAAAGAATTTGTCGGACTAACTGCCACAGGATTATTTATCTGGACTAGCATTCCTTCTAAACTTTCGTAGAAATCAATGCCATCCTGGGCAGGGTCAAAGGTGGTTGTTCCAGTTTCGATATTACCGGTAGTATCGTTATCAATTACCGTTGTTGGAATAGTTCTGCCGCCATTACCCAAAATCGTGGCAGTTGGCAAAGCATTTCCACTGGAGAGTTTGACTATCGTCGGGCTAGTAATTTCTGTGGTCGTCAGGTTATTGGCATTATTACCTGGACGAAACTCTGTAACTGTTCCACTGACTAATATGGAATCACCGATGGATACAGTTGGTGCTGATGATGTGAAAACAAAAATGGCTTCGGAAGTGCGATCATCGCTGTCTGGAGTGGGGTCTTGCAAGTAAAAACCGTTACTTGTTTTAACCGTGACAATTCCCGCTACATTACTGACAGTCTGATTTCTAAAGGATGAAATATGCCCCGTTCCCTGAATGTCGCTAATCCGAACGGATGGAGTTACTTCAAACACCGCAACCGTTTTGCTGACTTCGTTTGTGGTAACTAACAAAGGCTTGCCTGTGGGACTATCATCTGCCGAGACAAAGGTTAGCCCTTCGATCGCAGTATCTTCGGGAGTGTTGATATATTGAACGAAGCTTGGCGCTTGCGGATTTGTCACTTCATAAACGATGACATCGCCAGTCCGTTCTAAACCAACAAAAGCATAGGTGCGGTTGTTGATGACTCCGATCACTACGCCTTCGGGTTCGGGCCCCTTGTTATCACTGCGGCTGTCAAAAGTATCAGCTGCACCATCTGAGTTAAACAGGGTTGGTACTTTAGTTGCGGTGATTTGTTCAAATTGGTCGCCACTGTCGAATATCTGATTACCGCTTGCGTCCCAAATCGAAAAGGAACGCGCCCCCAATGCTTCGATCCGATCGAAATCTCCGTCTCCATCGATATCACCTGTGGCCCCGGTTAATTGCAACCGTCCCAGATTGGCATTATTCTTGAGAGTTGCCGCATTTGGGAAAACAGTTGGATCTAAAACATATCCGGCTGCACCCACCCGGATTTCCTCGCTAAAACCAGTGTAGTCGCGGGAATCTCCTTCGTTGGCGGTAATGTAATAGGTTTGTCCGTTGGCACTGAAGCTAGCGATCGCATCGGGTTGATATAACCCAAATATCGGCCAATTCTGAATATTGATTTTACCATCGCGATCGCTAGCATCTAATCCGTTACCTGGGAGATTGTGATTTTTCTCACCCAGAGGCAAAATGCTGGTGATGGTGGCGCTAGCAATATCCAGAATAGCGATCGCATTGTTTTCTTGCAATGTAATCCGTGCAGTTTTACCGTCTGGATCTACTGCAATGTATTCTGGTTCTAAATCTTGTGCTACCGTCGAGCCGGGCCCAGTAATCCGCACGCCTGCGGCTTTTAGCGTAGCCATCTGGCTATTGAAGCTGGTAAATGAGGCTTGAGCAACGGTTGCATTCGCCACGCCACCAGAAATATTAATAATACTGACTGAACCTTCAGGATCTACCGAATTTGGTTGCCCGTAGCTGTTGGGTTCTCCTTCATTTGCGACTAATACCTTCGTCCCATCGGGGGTAAAGGTGAGCATATCGGGTAATGCACCCACCGCCACCGAGTTCAAGAAGTTGCTATTGGCGGCATTGTAGAAACTCACCTGTCCTGTCTGTTGGGCGTTTGTGGTGGTGTTTTGGATGGCGTAAGCGACTGCGACAATGCCATTTTTCACCGCTACGCTGTTGGGAATGGCTTGCGTACCTGCGGGGGGAGTAAATCCTGTTGTCAAAGAACCAGCCGAGGTTACCGCACCTGTATTGCTGACATTATAAATTTCAATTATGCTGCCAGCAACCACAAACAGGCGATCGCTCGCAGGATCAAAGGCGGATATTTCGGCTCCATTTGTACTAGTGAAGCCGCCAATTTTCTCCAAAAAGCTGGAGTTATTGTTGGTAATCGTAATATTTTGGGAAGTGGTGCTGCCCAGGATAATACCTGCGGAGGGTGTACCAATGGTCAATGTTGCGGTTTCTGTTCCTTCTGCGATCGCATCATCGGCAACGATAAAGGTAACAGAACCAGTGGTTTCTCCACTAGGAATGGTGATGATATTGTTGGTGAGGTAAAAATCTCCGCTGGTAATGCCTGTTCCCGAAACCCCTAAATTAACGGTCTGATTGCCAGATACGGCACTGGATGCAGTAGCAGTAACGGTGATAGCTGTTGTATTTGCTTCCAAGCCAGTAGTGCTGCTGAGGGATAAGTTGACAATTGGAAACACAGCATCGTTATCAGCGATCGTGATGTTTTGGGAAGTAGTGCCTAGTGTAATACCTGCGGAAGGATTACTGATGGTTAATGTCGCGGTTTCTGTGTCTTCAATTACAGCATCATCTACAACGGTGAAGGTGACGGAAGCTGCGGTTTGTCCGTCAAGAATTGTGATGATATTGTTGCTGAGGTTGTAATCTCCGGCGGTGATGTCAATTCCGCTTACACCTAAGTTAACTGTTTGATTACCGGAAACAGCACTAGAAGCAGTAGCGGTAACTGTAATTTGGGTTGTACCTGCTTCAGTTCCGGAGTTAGTGTTTACAGATAAATTGACTGTGGGATTTCCACCGGCGATCGCAAAGTTTGTGGTATCTGGGACTGTTGCAGCATAACTACCATCTCCTCCATCGAACCAATTGGCGACGTTGTTAACAAGCGGTTTGTAGTTTGCAAAACTGGCTTGTCCACTGCGTGAACCATTATATACCCCATAGTCAGAGTCATTCGAGAGTGCGATCGCATTAACTCCATTACTTAGCCCAGCAGGAGTCAGATTTGTTGTCCCCTCACTTGACACACCAGCCAGAAATGTGGTTGGAGCAGTGGCACTAGTGCCGAGATAAGCATAAAGAGTCTCATCAGATGCAGCAAGACCATAGTTAGCGCTACCAGAAACGCTAACCCGACTCAATGTACCAATCGACGCTGCTAGATTAACAGCATTGTCAATTGCGCTGAAACGAATTACAGTACCAGCAGTAATTGTACTAGCTCCTGAATTCCACTGAAAATAAGACTCCCCAGTGTTAAAAGCTGTCAGGCTAGTAGCTTCGTTATCAGTGAAGTAAATGATTGTATTCGGGTCTATGTCTACAAACGTGACAATAGACCAACCATCTTCATCGGCATTGAAAGAGATAAAAGCAATATCGCCTTGTGTCAAAGCCATTAATAACGTCTCCTTCAATTTATTTTGTATTGTTTGAGAACCACCTGAAAAGCTGATATTCAGGAATAATTTGCAAACATAATCAAGTCATATTGACAATCGCAATATCACTATCAAAAAAAACTATTTTGTGGTCAAAAAAGCTACGGATTTTACTAGCATTAATCCATATTCAGCAACCTCAAGTTATCTCGGCAACATTAAGAAACCGCTAGCAAAAGGTTAAAAGAACAAATATTTGGTAGTCAGTTGCTCTGAGATATACACCTGGATTTAGTCGAAGAAGTCGGAGGGGCAGCAATTTTACGCCCATAAAAAAGCAATAAAGTTCATGTAGAGACGGCGATTTATCGCGTCTTGAAAACCCACAATTTTGTACTATTAGCC
>NZ_JBDNJQ010000183.1:0-15517 GCF_051172895.1 Nostoc sp. CALU 1950
AGATTCTTCGAGAGTTTGGTAAAAATTATGTAATTAATTTTGTTTAGCTACTTAAGGCAGCCAATGTTGCCTATCTCGCTCGCAAACTGGGCTTTCCTGCTATGCTTATTGCTCATGTCGGTGCTGATACGCTGGCAGAACAGGCACTCAAACCCCTGCGGGAGATAGAGGTAGACCTGAAATATGTAACTGCGATCGAGGGCGAACCGACGGGTGTTTCCATGATTACCGTGCCCCCCGATGGTAAAAAGGGAATTATTTTAGCTGGAAACGCAAATAACATCTGGACAAAGGAGGATATTGCCACTGTGCGAGATGCGATCGCCAATGCGCCTTCTAGTTCGGTACTAGTCGTCGATTACGAGATTGCGCCATTCATTGTTGAAGTTGCGATGAATGCTGCTTGTGAGCGAGATTTTCCGGTAATACTCGACCCATCTCCAGCCGATCGCGTGGAGCAAAATTTGTTCTCACAAGTGACTTATTTGGTTCCAGATGCAGGAGAAGCAGAGAAGTTAAGTGGAATCAAGATTAATTCGGTGGATTGTGCAATTCAAGCCGCACATCATTTTTTAGATCGAGGAGTCAAGAATGCTTGTGTGAAGCTGAAAGACGGAGGCTGTGTACTGATTAACCATGAGCAAACGCTGCATATTCCCCCCGTTCCCGTGGATGTTGTCGATGCAACAGGGGCGGGGGATGCGTTTGCGGGCGCGCTGGCTGTAGCAATATTGGAAAAGCGATCGCTTCAAGATGCTGCAAGTTTGGCAACGGCGGCTTCCCACGTTACAGTCACCCGGTATGGTTCTCAACCAGCCTATCCGACGCGATCGGAACTTGATGCCATGTTTCAACGACTCACACCCCAAGCTTATGTTCTCTCATAACAACACTTACGACTCCAAAGATGCCTGGAGCCTTGTTTTTGACGGGTACGATCCAAAGGATGAAGGGCATCGGGAAGCACTCTGTGCGCTGGGCAATGGCTATTTTGTTACTCGTGCGGCAGCGATCGCAGCAACAGCCGATGAGATCCATTACCCTGGAACCTACCGAGCAGGTCTTTATAATCGCTTAGTTACTTGTATTGAAGGTGAAACGTCCGAAGATGAATCCCTTGTCAATCTACCCAACTGGCTACCGCTAAGATTTCGCATTGATGGCGGAAACTGGTTTTCCATTGATGCAGTTGAAATTCTAACTTACCGCCAAACGCTGGATCTTAAAGGTGGAATTTTGCATCGTGAGATACAATTTTGCGATCCGCAGGGACGACAAACAAAACTACACGAGCAACGGTTTGTCAGCATGGCTCAACCCCACCTTGCTGGATTGCAACTTCAGCTAACTGCCGAAAACTGGTCGGGTGAACTGGAAATTTGTTCAGCGATCGACGGACGGGTGACGAACAACAATGTCAAACGCTACGAACCCTATAATAAGCAACATCTGGAGCCATTAACAACTGGAACCATTCAACCAGAGGGTATCTGGTTGATGGTGCGAACCAAGCAGTCTCGAATCGAGGTAGCTGTAGCAGCGCGTACCCGTGTTTTTGTGGATAGCCATGAAGTAAAGTCCCGAACTGTCGATCGCAAAACTGCACAAATTAGCGAACAGTTGCGGCTTCAAGTCGATCGGGGTGCAGCAATCCAAATTGAGAAAATTGCTGCCCTCTATACCTCCCGTGACCACGCGATCGCTGAAAGTGCTGAAGCAGCAAAGCAAGCAATTCAGGATGCTCCCAGCTTTGCCGAACTGCTCAACGATCATCAATGTGCCTGGAAACGGCTCTGGATTCGCTGTGATATTGACATTGAGCCAGTGGAAAACTTACGGGCGTTACGGTTGCATATCTTTCATATCCTGCAAACAGTTTCGCCTCATACAGCAGATTTAGATGTAGGAGTCCCGGCGCGGGGGTGGCATGGGGAGGATTATCGCGGACACATTTTCTGGGATGAAACCTTTGTGCTGCCGTTTCTGGCCTGTCGCTTTCCAGAAATCGCGCGATCGATGCTGCTATATCGTTACCGTCGCCTGAGTGCAGCAAAAATTCTCGCCCGTCAGCACGGCTACAAAGGGGCAATGTTTCCTTGGCGCAGTGCCAGTACTGGACGCGAAGAAACACCCAGTTTTCAGTTCAACCAGCTTTCAGGACATTGGCTGCGCGATCGCACAAACTTGCAGCATCACATTAACGCCATCATTGCCTGTAATCTGTGGCGCTACTACAATCTCACGAACGATCTTGCCTTCCTAATGGACTACGGCGCAGAGATGATGGTTGAGATTACCCGCTTTTGGGCGAGTATTGCCACCTATAATCCTGACCGCGATCGCTACGAAATTTGCGGGGTAATGGGGCCTGATGAATATCATACCGCTTATCTAGATGGCGAAACTCCCGGCATCAACAATAATACCTACACAAACGTTATGGCAGTCTGGACGCTCTGTCAAACACAGGAAGCCCTAAATCTATTGCCACCTTCCTGCCGTCGTGAATTCTGCGATCGCCTCAACCTCAGCCAGGAAGAAATCAACCATTGGGATACTGTGAGCCGAAAGATGCACGTAGTTTTTGACGACGGTATTTTAAGCCAGTACGAAGGATTCGATCGCTTGCAAAAATTCGATGTGCAGCCGTTTTGTAATCAGCAGGTGAATTTAATCTTGGAGGCAAAAGGGGATGATGTCAATCGCTATCAGGTTAGCAAGCAAGCAGATACCGCGATGCTGTTCTTTTTACTGTCTGGGGCAGAATTGACAAAATTACTAGAGCAGAATGGTTATTCCTTTAATCGCACACAAATGCAGAGGACGATCGCTCATCATCTCCAGCATACAGTGCATGAGTCCAGCCTTTCCCGACTTGTGTATGCTGGAGCAGTTGCCAGATGCGATAGCCTACGGCGGGGCGCAGCACATCGCGAAAAATCCTGGCAGCTATTCATGGAAACACTGTTTGCCGATTTATCGGGGGCAAGTAGTGAAGAGACAAAAAATGGCATTCACTTGGGAGCAATGGCAGGCACACTCCATCTTCTTCAGCACCATTACCTTGGGTTACACGCTTACGGTGGTAATATTTGCCTCGACCCGTGCCTTCCAACTTCACTAAACCGATTTCGCGTTAGCCTTCAGCATCAAGGGAACGATTTAGAAATTGAAGTTATTGACAACGATTTGAGGGTAATAGCATCGCCAATTAACTCATCATCCGTCCAAATTATTTGTCGGAGTGATGTGATGGATTTACAACCTGGTACTTCAATTACTATTAACCTGCTAGATTCGGTTTCCTCAGTTAAGAGCCATTGAACTTGAGAGGTAGATGTTCTATTAATGACTCTCCAATACACAGTTGTTATCTTTCACTAGGAAGACGCGATGCCTACGGCGGGCTGCGCCTACGCACAACTGCTTCCGTAGGATGGTAAGAGTTATATGTTCGGGTTTATGCATACAGAACCTATAATTACAATTGACATCCTCTCGCCGCTAACTGCAAGCAGTGTAGCGGGAGATTCCTAAACCTCACGATTCAGGTTTCTGTTTCTTTCCCAAAAGGGTTTTTTGCAACTGCCATGAAAGACTTATGCCCATCAGGTCTTATGTTCGCTCCACAGACAAGCCAGCGCGGTCTTGGGGGTTTCCCCCATGAGTGACTGGCGCTGTAACGGTGTGTCCCACCGCCAAGATGTTCCTTGCAGCGTTGATATCCCGGTCATGGTGTGTCCCACAATTTGGGCAATCCCACTCCCTAATGTTCAACGGCAATTTATCAAGAATATGTCCACAGTTCCCACAGCGTTTAGAACTGGGAAACCATCGGTCAATTTTTACCAAGGTTCGACCGCACCACTTAGCTTTATGTCAAATAGCTTAAGCGAAGAAGGCAAAACTAAATGGCGGCTGTAAAGCCTGTAGAAGTTGCAGCATTAATTCGCGAAACTCGACAGCTACTGCAACTATCCCAAGTGAAATTTGCAGAGAAACTTGGTGTGTCATTTGGGAGCGTCAATCGTTGGGAAAATGGACGAACCCGACCAATTCCTTTAGCACTCAAGCAAATTGAAACACTGCTGCATAATATGGGAGAAGAGGGTGAGGAACTGTTGGCCAAATACTTTAAAAATCAGGGGTAGCAGGGATGTCATCTAACAGAGAAGGCATGACTGGCAGAAGTATTTTGATTGAGGGTGGCGAGGTTGGGAACCTGATGCGATCGCTGAATTGGTCACAGACTCCTTTAGGTGATGTAGCTAATTGGCCTCAGAGCTTACGGAGCGCGATTAGCATATTGCTGCCTTCTAAAGCCCAGATTTGTCTGTTCTGGGGAACGGAATTAATCACGATTTATAATGATGCCTATAGCCCTGCTCTAGCCTCAAAGCATCCTTGGGCATTAGGTCGCCCAGCTAAGGAAGTATGGAGCGAAGTCTGGAATGTTTTAGAACCTTTGGTTAATGGAGTTATTGCAACAGGAGTTGCATTCTGGGCGCAAGATTATTTATTTTTCCTGAATCGATATGGTTACATAGAGGAAACTTACTTCGATATCTCCTACGACCCCGTGCGAGACGAGAGCGGGAGCGTGGGAGGAGTATTTTGTATTGTCAGTGAAACAACAGGACGCGTCCTGGGAGATCGGCGTTTACAAACTCTGAGCTTACTAGCGAGCGAAACGGCTCAAGCAAAGACTGTAGAAGCAGCTTGTTTGAGTGCAATTCAATCTCTAGCAACAAATTCTTATGATATTCCATTTGCCATGCTGTATCAGGTGGAGGCAGACGGCAGTAATGCAAAGCTGGTTGGAACTACTACTCCAATCGAGCAAATAGAAGCAATACCATCGAGAGTGAACTTAACTCAGCAGAGTGATGCGTGGAAACTCAACCAAGTTTATCAAACCAGGGAAGCAGCAATCATTGATGATTTGACAACTCGGTTCGGGGCTTTGCCCAAAGGAGCTTGGGACAAACCTCCCTCGGAAGCTTGGGTGGTGCCGCTGATCCCAGCTGGACAACAACAAATAGTTGGATTGCTGGTATTGGGCATCAATTCACACCGCGCTTTCGAGCAAGAGTATCGAAAGTTCTTTGATTTGATAGTAGGCAATGTGACAAGTGCGATCGCCAATGCCAATGCTTATGAAGAAGAACGCAAGCGCCTTGAGGCACTAGCAGAACTGGATCGAGCTAAAACGACCTTCTTCAATAATGTCAGCCATGAATTTCGCACTCCTCTAACGCTGATGCTGTCGCCGCTCAAAGAAACGTTAACCGAATTAGACGAAATTCTTCCAGCTAAAGCACGAGCGCAATTAGAGATGGTGCAGCGTAATGGAATACGACTGCTCAAGCTGGTGAATACTCTGTTAGATTTCTCACGCATTGAAGCCGGACGCACGATAGCTAGCTATGAACCAATCGATTTAGCTAAATACACCGTAGAACTAGCAAGCATTTTCCAATCTGCTGCTGAGTCTGCGGGATTAGAATTAATTGTAGATTGCCCTCATGTAGCAGAACTTGTTTACGTGGATCGGCAAATGTGGGAGAAGATTTTATTAAATTTGCTCTCGAATGCATTAAAGTTCACCTTTGAAGGAAAGATTACAGTTTCTTTGCACTTGCTTGGGAATATAGTGTCATTGGTGGTGTGCGACACGGGTACTGGTATTCCAGCACAAGAGGTTCCCCGGTTATTTGAGCGGTTTCATCGAGTTGAAGGTGCTAAAGGACGCACCTTTGAGGGAACGGGTATTGGGCTGTCGCTAGTCCAAGAATTAGTCCATCTACATGGTGGGACGATTACGGTTGACAGCACGTTAGGTCAAGGAAGTACCTTTACTGTGCAATTGTCAACTGGAACGGCTCACTTACCGCAAGATCGTCTCAAGACTGACCAAAGCAGTGTTTATAGCGTTGCTGGTGCAACGTCTTATGTTGAAGAAGCTTTAGGTTGGCTTCCGAAAGAAGCTGTTGAGCAAAATTTCTCTTCTGCCTCAGATAGCCCCCCTACTTCTTTTGCCCGAATTCTCCTGGTGGATGATAACGCAGATATGCGCGATTATTTACAACGGATTCTTAGCGAGTACTACACAGTGGACTTGGCTGTTGACGGTGAAACTGCTCTAGCCGTTGCATACAATACCCCGCCGGATCTGATCCTCAGCGATGTGATGATGCCAAGAATGGATGGCTTTGAGTTGTTGCGGCAGTTACGAGGTGATTCTAGAACACGTGAAATTCCAGTATTGCTGTTGTCTGCCCGTGCTGGAGAAGAATCGGCAGTCGAAGGCTTAGAGGCTGGAGCAGATGATTACTTGGTGAAGCCATTCAGCCGACGGGAATTACTGGCGCGGGTTGCCGCCAATCTAGAATTGGGACGAGTGCGCCTTGGAGCCAGTCAGCAGCGCTTTCGCTTCCTGGCTGAATCCATTCCCCAAATGGTTTGGACGGCTGATGCCATCGGGCAGGTGGATTATTGTAGCCCTCGGTGGCGTGATTACACCGGATTGAGCCTTTTGCAAATCTACGGGTTCGGCTGGCAAAACCTGATCCATCCAGAGGATCGAGAACACACTATCTCGGTATGGACTCAAGCTGTTGAAATGATCACCCAATACGAGGTTGAACATCGCTTAAGACAGGCTGATGGAACCTATTGTTGGCATCTCACCCGTGCTTTACCAATGCTGGGTGAAAACAATCAAATCATTCGCTGGTATGGCACTTGCACAGACATCAGTGAGCAAAAGCTTGCAGAGTCAGCCTTGCGTCGTTCTGAAGAACGCTATCGAACGCTGTTTGAGTCCATTGACGAAGGCTTTTGCGCGATCGAAATGCTTTTTGATGAAAACGGCACGCCGAACGATTACCGCTTTTTGGAAATCAGTCCGTCGTTTGAGAAACAAACCGGACTCAAGGATATACTTGGTCAAAGGATGCGCCAGCTTGCTCCGAATCATGAAAAGTATTGGTTTGAAATTTACGGGCAAGTCGCCATAACGGGCGAACCCATTCGCTTCGAGAATCAAGCTGTTGCCTTAGACCGTTGGTTTGACCTTTATGCCTTCCGCATTGGGCAGCCGAAAGACCGAAAAGTTGGTGTCCTTTTCAAAGACATTACCGATCGCAAATTTGCTGAAGCAGCCCTGCGAGAAAGTGAAGAGCTAAAGGAACGAATTTTAGAGAGCAGTCAAGACTGCATTAAAGTTTTAACCTTAGATGGGCGGTTAATCTACTTGAATCAAGGCGGGCTGAGTCTAGGCTGTTGATTTTGGCTATTTTTTGGGGAATTACCGAAAAATTATTTGTGCTGGTTTTTGCTTGTGTGAAAGCGCCCGCAACAGCCATCTTTACGCCAAAATAAAAAACACAATTTCTGCATGAAGTCTTGTGGGCTAAAAGGTACAGAGTCAACAGCCTAGGCTGAGTCTCCTAGAAATTGACGATCCGGCATTATTCATTAATGCTGAGTGGATTAATTTTTGGCAAGACGAAGACCAAGAAAATGCTGCGAATGCCCTCACTGCCGCGTTATCGGGCGATGTTGGTCAATTTCAAGGCTACTGCCCCACGGCAAAAGGAAAGCCGAAATGGTGGGATGTTATTGTCACACCAATTCGAGATGCATCAGAGCAAGTTGTCCAACTCTTGTCAATCTCACGAGATATTACCAAGCAAAAGCTTGCCGAAGCTGAACGCGAACAACTCCTTGAGCGTGAGCAAGCTGCTCGTCAGCAAGCTCAGACAGCGAATCGAATTAAAGATGAGTTTCTGGCAGTACTATCCCATGAATTGCGATCGCCCCTTAACCCGATCTTGGGCTGGACGAGTTTGCTTCGCAAAGGCTCTTTAGACAAGAGCAAAACTGCTTATGCAGTGGAAACCATTGAGCGCAATGCTAAACTCCAGGTGCAATTAATTGAAGATTTGCTGGATATTTCTCGCATTTTACAGGGCAAACTGAGTTTGAATGTGACACCCGTCGAGCTGGGTGCAGTGATCCGAGCCGCTTTAGAAACTGTTCGATTAGCAGCAGTAGCCAAGTCACTGCGAATTCAGACAACAGTTTCATCCACGCTTGTCACGATTAGCGGAGATGCTGTTAGGTTGCAGCAGGTGCTGTGGAACCTGTTATCGAATGCAGTCAAATTTACGCCGAATGACGGTGAGATTACAGTTGCTCTAACAATAGCTGGAACTGATGCCCAAATTAGTGTCAGCGACACTGGAAAAGGTATTAATCCTGACTTTATCCCCTACATCTTTGAACATTTCCGGCAAGAGGATGGGGCAACGACCCGTAAATTTGGGGGATTGGGATTGGGATTAGCGATCGCACGGCAAATTGTTGAACTGCACGGAGGCAGTATTCAAGCCGAGAGTTTAGGTATTGGAAAAGGGGCAACTTTCACCGTGAAGTTGCCGTTGCCCAAGCATAATGATTACCGAATAAGCAATCAACCAATTTCCGATACGCTTACGTCTTCTATTTTGCCGTTGCTGAATGTGAAAATACTTGTCGTTGACGATGACTTCGACACCCGCGAGTTAATTGTTTTTGTTTTTGAGCAGGCAGGGGCAATTGTTACCTCTGTAGCATCGGCGAGTGCAGCATTGTCAGTTCTAGTCGAGTTCAAACCTGATGTGCTGGTCAGTGATATTGGAATGCCAGAGATGGATGGTTATATGCTAATACGAAAAATTCGGGCGATGTCACTCAATAAGCCAATTCCAGCGCTTGCACTTACTGCTTATGCTGGAGAGATTAACTCTAAGCAGGCAGTAGAAGCTGGATTTCAACGGCATATTTCTAAACCAATTGACCCAGAGATACTTGTGCAAACTATTGTAGCTTTAATCTCTTGTACATAATATTACTTGACAATTACCACATCTGCGATCGCCGTACTTCTTCCCTACGGGACGCTATTGCGAACAAAGAAGCAAGCGGGAGCTGTCTTCGTATCCTTTGGAGAATGAACTGCTATCTTTTCTACATACCAATTCCCCGTGAAGAATGGTGTGTTTTTCAGAACATCACCTTCATAGAATTATCGCAACTTCTCAAACAGCTGGCAGGCCATGTTAAGCTCAGGGCTTTTCGTCGTCATCCGCGAGGTCTTAAAAAACCTCAACCAAAGCGGACTTATCTCAAGAATCGACCTCATGTCTCAACTTTTAAGATTCTAAACCACCAGAAAAAACTGGAAAACAACACACCTTGAAAGGGCTAGTTCTAATATTTACTTATCTTCACATAGTTTGGTTTTTTTATGCCGACTTACTTAATGTAAAGGCGTTAAGTTGCTGTAACGCTCTTTCGGTTACTTCGCAGAATTCAGGCGATATTAATATCATTCACACTTTTGGACTTGAGATATTGCAAAACCTCTTGATATATCTGACTGCTAACGCGATCGCCCCTTCTACCATTCTCTAGTTTAATATCATCAACGAAGAAATTGAGCTTAAATTCAGCATAGGTAATCCCATCATCGCTATGATTAGTACCTTTGATTAAAACTTGTGGTTCTTGCCACTTTTGTCGCGGTTCTTTGAATCGTTCCCGAACCCATCTATTTAATTCCATCACATAATCATCAATCCGAGTTTCTTCACTTTGGGGATTAGAAATTTTTTGGTATAAACGCTGCGATCTCCGCTTGAGTAGGTTAAGTTTACGTTCCCACTCTTCAGAAACCATGTAACTATCATTATCCAAGAGATTTGGATCGCGAATCCAGATGCGATACCATTCCCGAACTAACTCAATCAACGAATCTTGAACTCTGATTTCTTGCAAGTTAAAAATAGTACGATTGTTTTGAGCTTCCGCAATTGCTTCTAACCCAATTAAAGCTAGTATATCCTTATACTCCTGCTGTACATTATTAATTTCATCTTGAGTTAGCCCACCCTTTTCGGCAAACTGGAGTGTAACAACTAGTGTTTCTAGTCCTATTTGAATCTCTTCTAGTTTATAGTTAACTTCCTGTTCTGCAATTAAGCGTAATTTACCTATTTTTTGTTGTTCTGTTAGTTCATCAATTTGATAATAATCATCAAATATTTCTAATTTTTTATCAATATCTCCTAACGTATCTGGATGAGATAGAATAATTTTTACTATCATCTGTTTAGCTTCATACATATCGTACTTGACTAATACTTCTACCTGACTGGAGTGATGATAATAAGCTGTAGGACGGCTGAGGTTAATAATATTCTGGCTTTGTAAATTACTATTAGGAATATAAATATTATAATGTTTGTCAGGTACATAAAGTTGCGTAACCCGCACGCCAATTTTTCTTAGTATGGCAATAGAACCGTCCTCAAGTCGCAAAACATCACCAAACTGGAAGGGTGTATCAATCAACAACACAACACCACTAAAGAAGTTTGCCAGGATGCCTTGAGCTGCAAAACCAATTACAAATGTCGCACCACCTAAAGCTACCCAAATACCAGTAAGATCGAGTCCAAAGGAACGTAAAACCAAAAAAGCAGCTATCAAGTAAATTACAACAGGAACTACTGCTTCTAAGAGAGGTAGTAGCACATCGTCCCACATGGCTTCTGTTTGTTGAGTATACTGCTTCAGGTAATAGATAAAAACTTCAATAAAAACTTGTACTATCCAATAGCTAATTGATATGATTATTCCAGCTGTTATGATATTCTCAAAGCTGTCAATCACTGTACCTGAAGGCAGACTCTCGAAGGTTAATTTTAGGACACCCAACACAAAAGTAGCTAGAGCCGGATAAGCCGAAACGTTAAGGGTAACTAGGGCAATATCTCGTTCAAATTTGCGAAAAATAGAACGCAATACATAAAATAAAATGACGTAAAGTAAAATGCCGCCAACAAATGTAATTAGTAAGCTACTCACAACGAAAGCCCAAGTATTTGTTTCAAATGGTAAAAATTTGTTTAGCATTGTAGTAGTTTTATTGCTCTAATTTATAATTTTTTCATTATCTTAAATTTATCTTAAATCAAAAAATAATGTTTAAAACCCTCATCAGATAAGGGCTTTAAATATTATCAAAGCTATGTAGCATAATAAGTACCGAAGAACCTAAAAACTAACGTTCAACAGTAGCAATGCTTTAAGATTTTTAGTATATCTATAGGAATCCGCTTTGATTTCTGAACTGATTTGCGTAGGCAGGGAATAGGCAATAGGCAATAGGCAACAGGAAAGAAGGCTTCCTAGTTGTACTGAGTTTTTTCAGAAATCAAATATGAGTCCTATATTATTCAATTTCGAGTTTGAGTCCAGGGAGTAAACGTTCTAGATTTTTCAAGGATTTTCCTTGCCAAGGCATAGTACTTGAACCTAAAACAAGCAACTGAATTCCTTTTTTCTTACGCAAGCTCAGGACAAATTTTGATAACATACTAATACCGGAACTATTGAGAAATGCTAAATCTCTTAAGTTCAAAGTCATCGTTGCAGGATCGGTTGCGGCAATTTTATTGAGTAGATTGGTAATTGGTTCATATTCACTCGATCCCCCAAGGCTCAATTCTCCTTTAAAGTTGACTGTTGCAGAGTCTGTATCAGCTTCAACGGTATAATCTCCATCTTTAATCTCTTGCAAAACCATAATATGTTCTTTTCCTAAATAAACAATATTTGAATCAGATACCGACGAATACTATACCTTAAATTGTGCCATTGTAGTTACAGCCATGAATATAGATTCTTGTTGAATAGTTTCTAATTTCCAACCAATTTTGGCTGAGTAATCATTAATCATGGTTAACAAACCTAAACCAGAAGATCCAGTTTCTTCAGTGCTTTTTTCAACTTGATGCACATACATTTCATGGGTATTTAAAGTTAAAATTTTTTCAATAACTGCTCTCAATTTGGCTTCAGCTTCTAGTTTAATACTATTGCTGGCAAAAATCACGGCAGTGACACTATCTGCGTCATTCAATAAATGAATACCAAATCTTACTTTGTAGTTAGAACTATCATCATTAAACTTCATCGCATTTTCTAAAAGTTCGTTGGCGACATAGCTAACAGCACTTTTACTTTCTTTGATTATTTGTTCTTGATTTGGGTCATTTTCATCTACAGCTAAAAAGTTGGTAAAGTAGTCAGCAAAAAAATGTGCTGAAAGACGATTGCTACGCCAACGTTGTTTAATTGGGCGAGAAGTGGGTGTAAAAGAAAGTTCAAGAGAATCATGTTCTGGAGGAAAGTCAGAGATCAAATCACCAAATAATTCAGTTTTGATTATAGTAGAGACTGTAGATATTGGGAGCATACTTTTTTAATCTCAAAATAATTGTAAATGAATGCAGGTTAAGCACCAATAAGAAGATTTTTAAAAGGTAAGAATTCAGAAGGCAGAATAGTTAAATAATCAAAAAAATTTTATGAATAAATATATTAGGCATTCTAGATTTCTTATAAATTATGACTCCTGAATTCTTACTTTAAAAATTGAATTTCATGATTTAATACCGCAATTGTGCAATGCCCAATAAGCTAAAAATATAAGTCGATGATCGTATAGCAGTTTTAAATCATTTTTTAAATAAATTAACTGTAGAGGCACAGAGAGAAAATTGGAGATTTTCATGGCTCATTTTGGATTGCTAGAGCATTGTTTATATTTGTCTATATTAACTTTCAGAGACTTCTTCCTGTCGCTTGAATACTAGCAATGTGATGTCATCAAATACTTTTTGTTTACCAATATGTCGTCGCACATCTAAAATTACTGCATCTTTAATTTCTGATGCTGATTTGTGCCAGTTTTGACTGATTATTTCACATAACGGTTCAAGGCCGTATTGATTTTTATTGATGTCTTTGGCTTCGGTAATACCATCGGTGTAGAGGACAACCCCATCACCTGGTTGTAATTCCAGGGTTATATCGCTAATAAAATCAGTTATGTCATCATCTAAACCAATAGGGAAACCCAAGTCCATCGTGTCAATAAGCTCAATTTGCCCACCTTTGCGGATGATAATTGTTTCTTCGTGCTGTCCACTGATACTTATTTGCCCTTGAGCATAGTTGAGAATCACCAATGTCAAGTTCTTCTCAGAGTTCATCCGTTGCACATTCTTGCAGATGGTGCGGTTGAGTGTATCAAAGAAGCGCACCGAGTCAGATTCGCGGATTTCTTTAAGGAGGCGAACTGCTGTTTGTGTCATTAACATTAACAATCCACTTTCTAGCCCATGTCCAGTTACGTCTCCAATACCAAGAGTTACTACTCCGTCGGTGTGCAGTACATCATAGTAATCGCCGCCGACTTCATCCGCAGCTTCCATAAAGCCAGCAATATCTAGTCCTTCAATAGCTTCTAGTTCTTCTGGTTTTGGGAGAATCATCTGTTGCATTCGCCGAATTATATCAAGTTCGGCACTCATGCGGAGATTATCTCCTTTGAGTTTTTCATTGAGAATATTAATTTCTTCATTAGCTTCAGCTAGTTCAGCAGTGCGTTCTTGAACTTTAATTTCTAGGTTGTGGGCATAATCTTCCAATTGCCGATAGGAAAGCATCAGATTTTTCCATAAAACCTGTACAAGACCAATTATTAATGCGCTGATAACAGTTAATAATGGTGTAAATACAGGAATTAACCAACCACTAAGAAAGGCAATGTAAGCACTGCTAAAAATAATCACCACAGCTAGTAATAAACCACCTATGGTCAGCCAACGTTTTTTAATGTAAATTGTGCCAAAGGTGGCACTGTATCCAGACCAAAAGATGATTAAGAACCAGTTTAGAGGTTTAACGATAGCTCGCATCATTGGGCGGCCATCTATGGCGGCGCTGAGAATTTGACTGGTAAGATTTGCGTGAACTACTACTCCAGGGACTAGCTCTGTGGGAAAAAATAAATTGCTATTGTAAGGTGTACTATAGCTATCATTTAAACTGGGAGCTTTTGCACCGACCAAAACTAGGCGATCGCGCATAAAATTAGTAGGTATGCGATTTTCTAAAACATCGGTCATGGAAATATGAGGAAAGCTGTCTAGCCCTCCTCGATAATTCATTAAAACTTGGTATCCCCCCATATCAGCTTCGTTGTATTGCCCATCATTGCTAGATAGAGGTACAAACTTAGCTTTGCCTAAACCATAGATTTGTTTATCTGCGTTGATTGATTTTAATTCAATGCCTGCTTTTTCTAAATATGTTAAGGCTAGTTTAACTCCTAGCCCTTGAGCTAAACTTTGATCGGGTTTACCTAATAAAATAATCCCGCGTCGGATTTTGCCATCTGTATCTAAGAGTAAGTCGTTGGCAGCTACTTGACTCTGTTTAGCTAAAATTGGTGGTGGCGCAACTGGTTTTCCAGCAACTTTTTCAATGCCAATAAAATTGGGAGTATTTTGAAATTCTTTAACGAGTTCTGCGTGTCCCGGTTCTACGGGTAAATCTCGATAGATATCGATGGCGATCGCTCTTGGTTGTTGTGCTTTGATATTGCGAATCATTTTCGCCATAACGCGATCAGACATCGGCCATTGCTTGACATATTGAATATCTGGCTCATCAATTGTGACAATCACAATTCGTTTGTCTATAGCTTCTTGTGGACGAATACGAAATAATTGATCTAAAGTTACCCATTCTAAAATTCTAAAAACACCTATATTACTCCCTGCAATGACCAATCCGGCAACACAGGGAGTAATTATCAGTGTTCCTTGCCATTTTTTAAGTGATTTTTTGAGTTTTTGCCACATTATTCTTTAAAAAGCTTCTGTCAATGGTTGAGAGGCAATATTTTCTAGTCCAACTTGCTTGAGTAAATCGTGCCATTCAGTAGCAAAAGCTTTATTATTTGGTTGCGATCGCTTTGCCGCCGCTAAAATTTTTAGGGTATCATACCATACACCAGACTCAGCATACTTAGTGGCTAATTCCACAGGAGATGAGGCTAACTCCTGCTCATTAAATGTAGCCTTGACTCGTTTTATCCACCCTGTTACAGAATAATTATCAGGTCGGAGAATTCCGCCTGGTTCAATAGGTGCAAAATACCACAGGTAATTTTTATCTATTACTAAAGGTGGTGCTGCTGGAGGTAACGTAATACTAACTACACCGCCATCGGGAGGAACTTTTAGCATTGTTGAATAATGGGAATTTCCGTCTTCGTCTTGGAGGCTGAAAAATACAGTTTCTGCGCCAACTGGAGGCAAATAGACAAAAATTGTGGGGCTTGCTAATACAGTGCGTCCCTGTTTAGTAGGGGGAACTAATGCTGTTAATGGTGGAGTTTTTCCCCTTGTACCACCACCGATGCTGCTTCTGGGGGTTGAATTTCCACTAGGTAGAGTCAATTGCACATCACCCCTAGTACCGCCGCCAACACTGGTTCTAGGTGCTGAACCTCCGGGTAAGGCGAATTGGACATCACCCCTTGTACCACCGCCAACGCTAGTTCTAGGTGCCGAACCTCCGGGTAAGGCGAATTGGACATCACCCCTTGTACCAC
>NZ_JBDNJQ010000184.1:0-15282 GCF_051172895.1 Nostoc sp. CALU 1950
AACAGAGATATTTAAATCAAAAGCTTCCTTAATTAAACTTAAAATATCCAAAGTTTTATTTACTCCTTTTGATGATATATCTCAATTTATTTTATGTTTTTTAAATATCTTTTAAGTGTTCAGCGCTTCATTGAATCCCTGTAGCAATTAGTTCATCCTCTTCTAAAGTTAGCTAAGTTACAATTAAGTGGATAAAAATTAAACTAAGCGTCACATACAAAATAAAACACAAGGTTATTTACGGAATAAAGAACAGGTAATAAATAATTTTTTGCCTGTATTATTTTTATCTTTTTCGGCTTAAATGCTTTTTAAATAACTCAGATAAATTTAAAAAAAATAGCGCTAATTATCAAAAGTTGAGTTAATCTTGGAAACTAGCAATTGTTAAGAACATACGTTGCTACTGGGTGGCAACATTGGAGATTCGCTCTGGTCTCTATGTAATCAAACCAGCAAGTAAAATGATTAACATAGAATATGCAAGAAGGAAGCTTTATTTGGAGTCATCTAGAAAAACAGCATCGCACGGTTGGCAAATGGATTGATTGGGTATGGCTAATAGTGTTGCTGTTGGCAGCAGTATTACTGTTTAGCATCAATCTGGGAGGATTGCCACTGCGAGATTGGGATGAAGGTACTGTGGCACAGGTTGCTCGTGAAATTTGGCACGCACCAGCAGGTTCAATGCGTTGGCTTTACCCAACACTAGGAGGCGAACCATATCATAACAAGCCGCCTTTGATGCATTTGCTAATTGCTTGGGCTTATTCTCTGGGAGGTGAAAATGAGTGGACAACGCGTCTACCTGGAGCAATTTTAACCGCGACATCTGTACCTTTTCTGTATTGCATTGCTCGAGAGATATTTCGCCAGCGTTGGGCAGCGATTTATAGCGCTTTGATTTACCTAACAATGCTACCCGTGGTGCGTCATGGGCGGTTAGCAATGTTGGATGGGGTGATGGTAAGTTTTTTGATGGTGATGATGTTGTGCGTGTTGCGATCGCGCCGAGATTTACGTTATTGCCTTGGTGTTGGCATTAGTTTTGGCTTGATTTGCCTAACTCAAGGACTTCTAGGCGCATTACTAGGCGCGATCGCTCTTGTATTTCTGTTTTGGGATACGCCACGACTACTCACCTGTTACTATCTGTGGATCGCAATCTTAATTGGCATTCTGCCTGTAGTTGGTTGGTATGGTGCCCAACTATTCCACTATGGTTACACTTTTGCTCAAGTTGGCCTTGTAAATCCATCAGTAGGCCGAATTGCTTCAGGTGTAGAGGGAAATTCTGAACCACCTTGGTACTATGTCATTGAACTTCTCAAGTACACATGGCCGTGGTTATTATTCTTACCACAAACTGTCCGCTTAACCTGGGAAAATCGCAACCTTAGCTGGGCAAAACTAGTAATGGCCTGGAGTGGTGTTTACCTGCTGGTAATTTCTTTCATGATTACCAAAGTTCCCTGGTATCTATTCCCGATTTACCCTAGTTTAGCTTTAGCTTTTGGTATCCAATTATCAGAAACAGAAAATTCGCCTTTACTCTCATCCTATCCCCGTGCTTGGGTTGCTGGTTTGGCGATACTTGCTGTGGCTGCTTCTGCTGGTAGCATTTATTTCAGTTGGGGTACAACACCCAAAGCAGACTTACAACTGATTTTTGCAGCAGTAGCTTTAACTATGACCTTAGCAGCTATCTTAGCAGAGCGGGGCGACGGGCAATTTCTGAAGATTTTGTTTTGGGGAAGTTATATTTCGCTGCTGCTGTTAATGAAATCTAACTACTGGGTTTGGGAATTATCTGAAGCTTATCCAGTTAAACCAGTAGCTGCGATGATCATGCGGGCAAATCCAGCTACTAAGAAGATTTACACATCTTTTCCCTACCATCGTCCCTCGTTGGATTATTATAGCGATCGCACCATCATTCCCGCTTCTGTTGGTGAACTCCAATATTATTGGCACTACAACAGCCAACCCTACTTTCTACTTCATACATCTGCTTTCACCAATCTTCAATTAGAGTCGATGAAGCTAATTGATCAAGCTGAAGGTTGGAAGTTAGTTACTAAAGATACTAATCGATTGTAAATGTTGGGTATGGGGCATTGGGTATTGGGTATTCTTCTTGCCTCCCTTGTCCCTCTTGTCTAGATAGGCATTAATAAATCCAATTCGCAACTCGCAATAAACAAAAGTTTGTAGTAAGCACTTTAGTGCTGAAAATCCTTATCTTGAGTACTAAAGTACTCACTACGAACCTGAGTTCATATTTTACGTTTAATTTAGATTGACCTACTCATGGGGAACGAAAAGATCACAAATAATCAGCGATCGCTCTTTAAACAGACATAATGTAAAACCGTGTCCTATTTGGGGCAATAAGACACGGTTTCACAGAAGTATTTAGTTATAATATTACAAAAATCAAAGTAAGATTTGATTTATACCAAATTAATCCATTTACTGAGATTTGTTTCCTGGTTCATTAACTTTCTCTGTTGTGGGAGATATTTGGCGATCGTAGCTTGTCTTTTCTTGGGTCAAGGCGATCGCACTAAAGAAAATGGCACTTCCTACAGCCAAGGCTACCATAGGACGCTTGAGCAAGACAAAATCTCTGATAATCCTCGCTAAAGGTCGGCTTTGCCGACGTAGCGCCGAAGACATCATCAACTGTCTCCAAGTAAACGGATCGCGGACATAATGACCACTCTGGCAAACTACTAGCCTTTCCTGGCAATAGGGACAGCAAAACAAGCCCATGCGCGTTTTAACTGGTTTGGGCGTAGTATTTCTTTGGCAAATTGGGCAAGTAACATAATGATTATCAAAGGTGTGTATATTCATTTACCTCGTCCGCCTAGTCCATTTACTCGCTCTATAACAATAGCTATATTGAATTGGAATCAATGTATGGTCTGAAATCAGGCATAAACTATACATACATTGTATTACTACCAAGGATGGCTCAATGGTCGCAACACGAGTATAGCTAGATTTAGGCAAGGATGACTCCTAGTTAATGTTTACGGGTGCGTCCACCAGCCGACAAAAACTCTCTTGTCTCTATAAAGGATAGTGTTAGCGATCGTTCGCACCCACTAATCACAGCTACGCCCAAGCTAGGCGTCGTTGACCCTTAAATAATAATTGTCTCCCATTTAACCATTCTCCCCACAAAAATTTTGCACAATGACATTTTTTGCTAAAGCTTTGTAAATCAAGCAAATAAAGTCTACTTGTCTGGTTGCTAAATAATGGCTCACAATGAGAAGTAACAGATAAAAATTTAAATTTTTTCTTACATTTACCCCGCCTCTCAATGACTCTCTTGCCTCCCACTCAACTGAGGAAGGTAACGGAACAACCTGCCTTTCCTACACCTTCCGCGCGTTTAGCTCACCTAATTAATCGTTTTCAACCATCACCAGAAACCGTAGTGCTATTTTTAGCCATGCTTATTGGCGGTGGTACTGGTATGGGTGTAGTCACCTTTCACTATTTAATCCAGTTGATTCACCAGCTGATGCTGGAAAATTTAATGGGTCAAATAGGCGTCTGGGGTGCTTGGACTCTAGCCTGCGTTCCCACCCTTGGCGGGTTAATCGTTGGCTTGATGCGCTGGCGCACTCAAGACTTTGGCCCTGGACTTTCATCTCTCATCGCCGCTTCTCAAGGAAAAGAGATTAAGCGACCACTAAGACCAGTTACGAAGATGCTGGCCGCATCTGTTTCTTTGGGGAGCGGTGCTTCTTTGGGGCCAGAGGGGCCGAGTGTCGAAATTGGCGCAAATTTTGGGATGTTGTTCTCTGTGATTCTCAATGTATCTCAAGAACGACAGCGGTTGCTATTGGGTGCTGGGGCGGCGGCTGGACTTGCTGCGGGATTTAATGCTCCCATTGCTGGAGTATTTTTTGCCCTAGAGGTGGTGATGGGAGCTACATCTTTCGCTACTTCTGCGGTGAGTGTGGTGCTGCTAGCGGCGGTGGTAGCAGCATTAATTGCCCAAATTGGTTTGGGGGCACAACCTGCTTTTGATTTACCTGTTTACCAAGTCCGCAGTCCTTGGGAATTACCTCTTTACCTAGGATTGGGTTTAGGGGCCAGCCTAGTTTCTCTGGCTTATACTCAATCAATTCGTTTAGCAAAGGCTTGCTTTGCTGGGAATGTTCCAGGTTTTGACTTTTTGGGACGAATTCCTCAGCCGATTCATCCAATCATTGGCGGTGTGATAATTGGCGCTGTTGCTTTGCGCTTTCCGCAAATTCTGGGTGTCGGTTATGAAACTGTAGAAGCAATGCTTCAAGATGTTGAGTTTCCACTCTATCTATTAGTTGTGCTGTTGGTAGTAAAGCTACTGATGACTGCAATTAGTACGGGTAGTGGTTTCATCGGTGGGTTGTTTGCACCAGCAATGTTTTTAGGTGCTTCTTTTGGTTCAGCTTACGCCAAAATTTTGGCTGTAGCATTCCCAGCAATTTGCGATCAAATGGCAGCTCCCCCAGCTTACGCAATGGTGGGAATGGCAGCAGTACTGGCTGCTAGTGTCAGAGCGCCGTTAACGGCTATTTTAATGCTGTTTGAATTAACCCGCGACTATCGTATTGTTTTACCGTTGATGGCAGCTGTGGGTTTGAGTGTTTGGCTAGTGGAAAGGATTAAACCAACTTTTAACTCTAACTCTAATCTCCAACAAATTGGTCTTTCGGAATTGAAAGATGAACAAGCAGAAATTGTGCAGCAAATTTTGGTAGAAGATGCTATGTATCCCTGTCCAAAAAAATTACCTGCAACTCTTGGGGTGTTAGATGCAGCTGTAGAAATGACCCGCGATCGCGTCCGCAGTGCTTTAGTAATTGATGAAGCAGAGCAATTAGTTGGTATACTTTCTCTGGAAGATATTAACCGTGCCCTTGATCTTTGGCAAACATACCCAAATTCCCTAACTGAAATTCCAGATAATTTATCCAGTCAAACTCTCATAGACATTTGTACTACTGAAATTCTCTATGCATGGCAGGATGAACTATTATCTGAAGCTTTAGACAGGATGAGTCTTCGGGGTTTGCATCAATTACCAGTAGTAGCACGAGAAAAACCCGATCGCATTTTGGGTTTATTAGAAAGAGAGCAAATTGCATTAACTTGCAATTTAGCAGTGACGCGCAAGGCACTTCGCCACTATTTACCAGTCTTACCCACGACAGATATAGTCATTAGTCATTAGTCATTGGTCATTCGTCATTCGTCATTGGTCATTCGTCATTAGTCATTAGTCATTAGTCATTGGTTTTCACAAATGACAAAGGACAATTGACTAATGACTCTTTGTAGTCATTGGTTTTCACAAAGGACAAATGACAATTGACAATTGACTAATGACCATTTATTAAGCAGTGGCTTCTATGGCTTCATCATCTTCCCGATCTTCTGGATCTACCTGTCTCAGACGAATGTGCTTTTTGCCTAAAGTGATCAGAAACTCATCTCCTGGTTTCAGATTCATCTGTTTTGTATAAGCTGAACCTATAAGTAAGTTACCATTCGATTGCACACTAATTCTATAGCTAGCACTACGTCCACCACGCCCATTAGCGCTAGGTGTACTGTCCAACTGAATGCCTTCGGCATCAATTAGGGCATTTAAGAACTTCATCATATTGACGCGCTCTATACCGTTTTTGGTAACGGTATAGTAGCCGCACTTCTTGGCTTTATCTTCCTTGCTCTCATTCTCTAGCTCTTTAACTTTTTTGAGCAGTTCTTCACCGAGTAGGGGTTCAATTTTTTTCAGTTTAGGCATCAACTTAGGTCGAAAATGAATGTTTGAAGTGTTTGAATCGATTTTATTTTAGCTGAGGTTGAGCTAATAGGAACATAATCCTTTAGTTTTTATCTCAACCTAGCCAAGTATATTACACTCAGATGCACAATTGTTATGCCATTACCAATATTGCTAAGACAATCTATTTTAGAGAATGCTGGCAATGCTGATAACTATATATATAGTTTGTGAATTACTGCTAGACTATACAAGTTTGAAGTTTTCTAAACTAACGCTCAAAAAGTTGTCTAGTGGTTGAGGATGATAACTGAGTCACAGAATGATAAGCAAAACTGATCCTTAGTTATTGGTCATTGGTCATTGGTTATTTACAAATGACAAATGATAAAGGACAAACAACAAAGCTTGCCAAAATGAAACTAACTACCAGAGGACACTATAGTGTGAAGGCGTTGCTAGATTTGAGTTTACAGCCAAAATATGGCCCTGTATCTGTGAGAGCGATCGCAAAACGCCAAGATATCCCAGCTCCTTATCTTGAAAAACTACTAATAGAAATGCGTCGTGCTGGGTTAGTGAAATCAATTCGTGGTAGCATCGGCGGATATCAATTGGCAAGAGAGCCTGTACAAATATCTATAGGGCAAATTTTAGAAGCAGTTGGCGAGACTAGCCATTTACCCCATCACACCCCAGCACCTGCACAAGCGGAAGATTGGGTAACATTTAGCCTTTGGCAGAGACTCAACCAAAAGCTTAAAGAAGCTTTGTACAGTATTACTCTGGCAGACCTTTATTATGATGCTCGTAGCTGGCAAGCTTCCCTTGGAGAAGAAGCTAGTTTTGTGGTTTAGTCAAGAGTTAATAGTCAATAGTCAATAGTCAAAATATTGACCCTTGAATGCCAGTTTACTTGACGGAGGTAACTCCCGCATATAACTGGCTCCTCTTGACCACGAATTTTAAATTTTAGATTTTTTCGTTCATACCCCGTCCCAGACTTCTTACCAAGACGCTAATGTGGTCGGGGTCAATCCAAAATCCAAAATCTAAAATCCAAAATTGGTTGACCCTTGACTCGTGACTTATGACTAATAATATCTATATCTTAATAATTGCTGCACTTTTAGATTATTTAGTTGGCGATCCTTGGGATTGGCCTCATCCAGTGCAAGTTATGGGGTGGGTAATTTCTCGCCTGACCAAATTTTTTCTCCAATTGTGTCAAAATTCTCTAACACAACGCCTAGCTGGAATTGTACTAGGCATTATCCTAATACTTGGTAGCGGCCTTGTTGGCTTTTTGATTATTCAAAGTGCCAAATGGGTTCATCCATTGTTGGGAATTGTAATAAATAGTATTGTTTTGGCTAGTTGTTTTGCTGGTAGAAGTTTGCGAGCAGCAGCGGAGGCTGTTTTACAACCTTTAACAGCAGGAGATTTGGAGAAGGCTCGGAAGATTTTAAGTAATTATGTTGGTCGAGATACCCAAAACCTCTCACAAGCAGAAATTTTACGAGCCGTTTTAGAAACTGTTGCAGAAAATACCACTGATGGGGTAATGGCTCCGCTTTTTTATGCAATTATTGGTGTTTTTATACCAGTTGTAGGGCCAACGCCCTTGGTTTTAGCATATAAAGCCAGTAGTACCCTTGATTCAATGGTGGGTTACCGAGAAGCACCCTATACTTATTTAGGATGGTTCTGTGCGCGATTAGAAGATTATTTGACTTGGCTACCTTGTCGGTTAACAGTCATGACTCTGGCGCTGTTATCGGGTAAACCGATGCATGTTTGGCGAATTTGTCGTCGGGATGCAATTAACGATCCTAGTCCCAATTCTGGCTGGAGTGAGTGCGCCTATGCTGCTTTTTTGGGAGTGCAGATGGGCGGTACAAATTGGTATCGTGGGGTAGCTAAGTACAAACCACTGCTAGGAGATGCTATTTATCCCATAACTGCAACTTCTATTCAGAATGCTTTGCAGCTGACTCGATATTGTTTTTTGCTATGGTTAGGGATAGCGATCGCTATATTCTTAATACTCCCAAATAAGTAATGATAAATATAAAGTTAGGAGTTAAGAATAAAAACTTCTAACCCTTGACTCATCACTCCTAACTTATCACTCGCTATGTCTGCCAAAGTAGTTGAAATTCTCTCATCCGAAGAAATCCGTCGTACCTTGACTCGTCTGGCCTCTCAAATTGTGGAAAGGACGCGTGATTTGTCTCAACTGGTACTTCTTGGTATTTATACCAGGGGTGCGTTATTAGCCGAATTGTTAGCGCGTCAAATTGAGACACTGGAAGGTGTAGCCGTGTCAGTCGGCGCTTTAGACATTACATTTTATCGAGATGACCTCGACAAAATTGGATTGCGGACTCCAACGAAAAGCGAAATTCCTTTTGACCTTACGGGGAAAACGGTTGTACTAGTGGATGATGTGATTTTCAAAGGACGGACAATTCGCGCTGCTTTGAACGCAGTCAACGATTACGGTAGACCAGAAGTGATTCGTTTAGCTGTATTGGTAGACAGGGGCCATCGAGAATTACCAATTCACCCAGATTTTATTGGCAAAAAGTTGCCTACCGCTAAAGAAGAAATTGTCAAAGTTTACTTACAAAATTGTGATGGACGAGATGCAGTTGAATTGATTAGTCATTAGTCATTAGTCATTTGTCATTCTTCTCTTGCTCCCCCTGCTTCTTTCCTAGTCCCCATTCCCCCAGACCTCATCGCAAAATTGGACTGCCATGATGATGAATTAAATACCACTTACCACCAAGAAACTGAAATATATTTGTAGCTGTTGATTGTGCTTCGAGTCTTCTACCACCTACTACTTGGAACACATTTTCTCTCAGCACAACATAAGCGATATTATCACTTATCTCTGTAGCAATTATATCTGTGTTTATTTCGATATAAGCGGTGTTTTTAAATATCTGCTCCCAAGAGGTGCGAATCTCCTTCCAACCTCGCAGTAGATTACTTCCAGGATGAATACAAAAACTACCAGTTCCTTGTGACCATACTGCACTCATTATCTCAATATCTTTTCTTTCAAAAGCTCGATAAAAAGCTGCATTAGCCGCTAAGACTTCATCCTTCATCATAGGGGATTAAATAGTGAAGAGTCAGGAGTTAGGAGTTACTAAATTATAACTCTCAAGTTTGACAAATAAATTAGTAATGCCCAATGCCCAATCTCTAACTCTTCTTGACTGTGCTAATAGTTTGCAATAATTGGCTAGCTGTATAGGGTTTGCATAAAAATGCTTTGATACCCATGTCATAAGCCGTATTCACTTTATCAGATGAACTAAGTCCACTGACAGCAATAATTTTGACATCTGGATTAATTTTTCGCAGGGTGCGGATAGTAGTTATCCCATCCATAGATGGCATGACCATATCAGTCAATACAAGAGATATTTCATCTTGATGTTCTGCATATAAGGCTATCGCTTCAATGCCATCACTAGCTGTGATTGCTTTGTAGTTATGGCTTTCTAGAGATGTTTTTGTCACATCCCGAATGGCAGCTTCGTCATCTACAACTAAAATTAATTCTCCTTGGCCTGAAGGTAATCCCTGTTCTTGTTCTTCTATAGTTTCTCTCGCATCTTGTGCTGGCAAATACACCTTAAATTGGCTGCCTTTTCCCTGTTCGCTGTATACGTCGATAAAACCGCCGTGGCTTTTAATAATGCCAAGTACTGTAGAAAGACCAAGCCCAGTACCTTTGCCGAGTTCTTTGGTAGTAAAAAATGGCTCAAATATCCGATCTAATATTTCGGTTTGAATCCCAATTCCCCCATCACTAATAGTAATTACAATGTGATGACCAACTTTCGCATCTATATGCATCTTGGCGTAATTTTCATCAATTAAGAGATTTTCCGCCAATATTTTCAAATTACCACCATTGGGCATAGCATCACGAGCATTGACACACAAATTCATTAGTACTTGGTGCAGTTGGGTGGCATCGCCGGATACAGTCCAAAGATTTTGTGGAATATGAGTGGAAACCTCAATAGACTTAGGAAAAGTTTCTTTTATAATTTGCTGAATTTCTATTATTAAATGCTTTAATTGTAAGATTGTGCGATCGCCTTCCAGCCCACGTGTAAAAGATAATACTTGTTTGACTAAATTTGCCCCACGTTTAGCGTTTGTGATCAATATTGGCAGCAGTCGCCGAGAACGCTCATCATGAAGTTGTGCCTCCAATAGTTGGGCTGTCATCAAAATGGGGGCAAGAACATTATTCAGGTCGTGGGCGATACCACTCGCTAAAGTACCAATGCTTTCCAATCGCTGGGCGCGAAGGAATTGCGCTTCGAGTTGTTTTTTTTGTGTGATGTCTGTGTTGACAACGAGGAAAGATTGTGATTTATTACCGAATTCATGCACTAATGTCCAACGGCTTTCAACAATAATTTCTTTACCTAATTTTGTTTTTTGCTGTAATTCACCCTCCCAAGAGCCATTTTTCATCAGAATACTGAGTGCTTCTTGAACTTGAGACGGTTTTTTTTCATGCCAGAGAACTCGTGTCTTGTTATTGATAGCTTCTTCTTTTTTCCAACCGTACAGACTCTGGGCAGCTTTGTTCCAAAATAAAATTTTATCGTCTAAATCACAGACAAAAATTGCATCGGTGGCAACATCTAGTAAAGCAGCTTGTTCGCGGATTTTCTGCTCTGTTTGTTTGCGCTCAATGGCGTAGCGGATAGAACGCTCTAACAACGGTGCTGTCAACTGGCTTTTTTCAAGATAATCTGCGGCTCCAGCTTTCATCGCTTCGATATCTATTTCCCAGTCGCCTTGACCAGTCAGCAAAATTATTGGAGAACAACAGCCGTTGGCAATTGCTTCGCGCAAAAGTTCAAGTCCATTGTGGGGGCCCAAACGGTAGTCTACAAGATAAATGTCATGTTGGTAGCGAGCGATCGCATTTCTTGCTGCTTCATAATTATTAACCCATTCCAGTTCGCAGTTTGCTACCTGAAATTCATTGAACCAATAACGAGTCAAAATATAGTCGTCTTCGTCATCATCAATGAACAGAACTTTGATAGGGTTGTTGTCCATGTTTTTCTCCCACTGCTTCTACTGGCAGTTTCACAATTTCAAACCAGTATTTGACTAGAGTCTTCATGGCCTCAACTAATGAAGCAAAAGCCATTGGCTTAATGATGAAAGAATTAGCGCCCAAATCATAAGTATTATATATATCTTCTTCTCTTCGTGATGTTGACAGGATTACAACTGGAATTCGCCGCAGTTGTGGGTCAGTTCTTATCTCTTTGAGTGCCTCAATACCGTCAATTCTCGGCATATTCAAATCTAATAAAATCAAACCCGGATACGGAGAACTTTTATGGTCAGCATATCGACCACGATGGTACAGATAATCCATCAACTCTTCACCATTACTCACGATGTACAGTTCAATTGGCAATTGACTTTCTGCCAAGGCCTCACGAACTAAGATGCAGTCATCTTTATCATCATCAGCCATTAAAATTGTGAGGTTTGTTTCTCGACCGTTCACTATGCATCGTCTCCTTTGCATTAGTTTAATTAGTATGAATCAAGTTATTAACTTGGCACAGATGGCAACTCTTACGTTGACAAAAGCAATCAAATATGCAATTTATATGTTTAGATATAAAAGGTTTATTCTGTTGCTATTTTTTTGCTATTAGCAAGCGATATCTAATCACAAACTGCCGTGGTAGTCACCAATAGCCTGAAATTATCGAATTGTATTAATAATTAACATGATGGTTGATTTGTACAATGCATAAGTCTTACAAATTACAGGGTGCAATTGTACTATTAAGCTAATTTTGGGATCTAGTATTAATCCCTCTCCAGGAATAAAAATCAAGAATGGGAATTAATTGACAATGTGACTATAAACTTTGCTCCTTGCCCAGGTTTGCTTTGGGCTGTGATATTTCCATGATGACGCTCGGCAATTTTCCGGCAGATTGCTAGACCTATGCCAGTACCTTCGTATTCAATGCTACTATGCAAACGTTGAAAAACATTGAAAATCCGATCGAGATATTTTTCTTCAAAACCAATACCATTATCTTCTACGATGATTCGACAGAGTTCAGAATTAGCGGATGTGTTATCTGCTTGATCGTTTAAAATATTACCATAAATTGTGATTACAGGTGGTGTCTGGGGGCGGTGGAATTTGAGGGCGTTACCAAGCAGATTTTGCAACAATTGGCGCATCTGTAAAGGATCGGCTTGAATGGTGGGTAACTCTGCTATTTCTACACTTGCGCCAGTTTGCTGGATATACACTTCTAAATCACACAATACCTCTTGGGCAATCTTTGCCAGATTTACTGATACAAAAGGCTGCGCCCTAGTAGTAACTCGTGAAAGTGTTAATAAGTCTTCAATCAATGTCTGCATTCTGTTAGCAGCATTCTGCATCCGTTCTAAGTAATCACGTCCCTGTTCGGTTAATGTGTCGCCACAGGTGGTTTTAAGCCGATCGCCAAAGGTTGTAATCTTACGTAGTGGCTCTTGCAAATCGTGGGAGGCGACAAATGCAAATTGTTGCAGTTCTTTATTGGAACGAGCGAGTTCTTGCCGCTGCCGAGTTTCTTGTTCTAGGATTAGGCTCTGAGTTGAGGCAATGCCTATTTGATCTGCCAGCTGTTGTAAAAGTTCAATTTCCCAGCCAGTCCACTGGCGGGGATGGGCGCACTGATGGGCAATTAACAGCCCCCACAGTTGATTTTTGAGGAAAATCGGGACTACAAGGTTGGCTTGTACGGCGAATTGTTGTAGAAATTCGACATGGCAAGGTAGGATATTGGCTTCCTTTATGTCGTTCATAGAACTAATTCGCCCTTGACGGTACTGCTCGATGTAATCGTCGCGAAAGCAAGGGTCGATAATTTGTTGCCCCAGAATAACAGGTAAACCTGGAACTACTGCCTCTTGAACCGCCATAAAAGAACCGTCTGGCTGTAGGCGCAGGATTAAAACACGGTCGGCAAGCAGTAGCTTTTGCACCTCTATGACGCTGGTTTGAAGAATTTCATCGATTTGTAAAGACTGACGAATTTTTAGGGTGATATTAGCGAACAATTGCGATCGCATATTTTGGCGTTCTAATTCTGCTTGCGCTCGGTTGCGATCGCGTTGTGCAGCTTGCCGTTCGCTAATATCCATCATCGCACCAATCATTCGCACTGGTTTGCCGGTCTTATCGTGAATCACATAGCCGCGATCAAAAACGTAGGCATAAGAACCATTGCCGCGACGAAAGCGGTATTCATTTAACCATAATGTTCTACCGCTATCTATAAGTGCCATCGTTTCTGAGGCGATTCTCTGCCTATCGTCTGGATGTATGTGTTCATACCACCAATCAGCATTCAATGTTATTTGCTCTATCGAGTAACCAAAAAGTGTTTGTAAAGCTTGATTCCACCACACCTCATCAGTCAGCAAATCCCAGTCCCATAAAAGATCATTGCTAGCACGAGCAACTATTTGGAAACGTTCTTCGCTCTGACGCAATTGTTCTTCTGCTTGTTTGCGTTCAGTGATATCTGTATGGCAACTTGTCATCCGTACTACATTACCATTTTCATCCCACACAGCCTGACCGCGATCCAAAACCCATTTGTAAGTGTCATCTTTACACCGGACTCGATGTTCGCTGATAAAAAATGGGGTAATCTTGGCAAAGTGATCAGCGATCGCTTGTCTGACAAATCCAATATCATCGGGATGCACTCGTGTTGCCCATTCATCGAAATGATTGGAAATCTCATGTTCTTCGTAACCAAGCATTTCTTTCCAGCGAGTTGAGAAAAATACTTGATTATTTTTAACGTTCCAGTCCCAAATGCCATCATTATTGCCCTGCACGGCTAACTGACAGCGTTCTTCGCTTTCTCTAAGTGCGTCTTCCACCCGTTGGCGCTCAATGGCTGTCGCCAGAACGTTGGCAACCGCTTGGAGAAAAGAAACATCATCTTTGGTAAAAGTGTGGTGTCTGGTTGTGTGTGCCCCGAAGACACCAAAAGGACGCTCTTTGCCATGAATCACTACGCTAATGCCGCTCACCACTTGATGGTCATGTAGCAGTGGTGGCCCATTAAATCGTGTTTCGGCGCTCAGGTCATCAACAATTACTGGTTCATTGGAAAGTAGGGTGTAGCCAGCTTGAGAATTGCTCCCGGCGCTAACGGTGGCCTTTCCCACCAGTCCAGGTTGCCAACCAACTCCAGCCCGTAGCAGTAATCTCCCATCGTCTGGTAGCAGCTCCAAAATTTTGCAAGACTGAACTTTGAGACATTGGGCGACCATTGTCACACATGAGTTCATTAGTGTAGTCAAGTCTGTACTAGCTAGGGCGATTTGACTTATTTCTGCCACCATTGCTTGCTGTTTAGCATGAACTTCTAGCGCCTCCTCAGCTTGCTTGCGCTTGGTGATGTCCATGTATACCCCAGACATTTGCACAGCCACCCCAGACGCATCACCAAAGACAACTCCTTTGCTTGCTAAAAAACGAATTCTCCCATCGGCTAAAACAACTCGAAATTCGATGTTATATTTGACTCGATTCTGAATAGCTTGTTGATGCGATCGCCTCACAAAATCGCGATCGCGCGGATGAATGCAGCAAATGAAGGCTTCATAGGTGTAGTTGAAAGTCCCTTTCTCTAAGCCAAAAAGGGCTTCAAGATTATCTGACCAAGTAATTTTGTTCGTCAGCAGATCCCAGTTCCAGATGCCCATACGAGCCGCATCTAATGCCATCCTGAATTGTGCTTCCCGCAATTGCGCCTGTGCAGTTTGCTGTCGTAATTCCTCCACAGCCCGACTAGCTTCTAGAAGACGGTGCAATCTTTGAAGTAATATTGGCCATTGAATCGGCTTGGTAATAAAATCAGTTGCACCTACAGCAAAAGCTTTCTCTACAGATGCCTGATCAGAAAAAGCGCTAATCATTAACACCGGTGTGTCTTTGCCATCAGGGAGTGCTTGCAGTTGAGCGCAGCAATTAAACCCATCCATCACCGGCATTAGGACATCCAGCAGTACTATATCTGGGTGGAGGCGAGTATAGGTAGCGATCGCCTCTAAACCGTTACTCGCTTCTACCACCTGATACCCGGCTTCTGTTAATAGCTCATTCAGATGCATCCGCATGAAATCGTCGTCGTCTACAACCAGAACCAGGTTAGTCATTTGAGTTTATCCTGGGAGCGATCGCCCTTCTTTAATTTGGTCAAACTTTAGTGCTTTTAACTCAGCACTCGTCATTTTCCTAATTATCTTAACCCCTCAGTCCCCCATGCTTCATGCCCAATCTATTTGAGTGCTGAGTGCTGAGTGCTGAGTGCTGAGTGCTGAGTGCTGAGTTCTGAGTTCTGAGTTCTGAGTTCTGAGTTCTGAGTTCTGAGTTCTGAGTTCTGAGT
>NZ_JBDNJQ010000185.1:0-15256 GCF_051172895.1 Nostoc sp. CALU 1950
TGCATGAAGTCTTACGGGCTAAAGGGTACAGAGTCAACACCCTAGGCAGAGCCTCTTTTAAATACATTCCCAGCTTTCAGGCTGGGAACGAGACGACACAAGTTTTTGGGCTTTTCTTAGTGCCATTCGGCTATGGAAGCTTTATATCTGGCTGCACTTTTGGCTTCAAACAATTCTTCCTTTTAAACTGGGTAATAACCCAGAACTGTCGTTATTGAGCTTGTCTTTGGCGCAGCCTATCGTAGAGAAGGAAAGTATTTCATTCATAATTCTTTCCTCCTGCCTCCTGCCTTCTGCCTTCTGCTTCCAGCTTTCTCTTATAAAATTTGCAGAACAACTAGTGTCATATCATCAGTGTTTTGCTTATCAGCACCAATGAATTGCTGAACTTGGTCAAATAGATAATCTACAATCTCCTGTGGCCCATTGCAGTACTTACAAGCAGTATTGAAGCTAGCGACAAAATTATCTTCATCGAAGCGATCGCCACCAGCGGCAGCAGCATCAGTCAAACCATCTGTATAGTAGATAATTGTATCTCCAGGTTCTAACTGTGCCTGGGCATCCTCATATTGGCTGTTAGCATCCAAACCGATTAGCATACCGAGAGTATCTAAACGGCTGACAGTTTTTGTAGCTGCGTGCCACCACAACGGAGGATTGTGTGCCGCATTGCTATAAGACAAAACTCGGTTATGGGGATTATATTCTGAATAAAATAGGGTTACAAAGCGGTGGGAATTTTCCAAATCCGCATACATAACTCTATTTAAGTTTTGCAGAATTCCTGCTGGGGAATTACCATGTAACACTTCTCCCCGTAACATTCCCCGCATCATCGTCATAATCAGCCCAGCGGGTACACCTTTGCCCATAACATCTCCAATAACCAAACCCCAGCGACTATTTTCCGTGCTGCCTTTGGTCTTGGGCTGAATCTTATTGTGATTGGTAGCAATAAAGTCGTAGTAGTCTCCGCCAACGCGATTGGCAGGTTTACAGCGTGCCGCTAGGACTACACCAGGGATTGTGGGACATTGACGTGGCAAAAGCCGCCGTTGAATTTCTGCGCCAATTTCTAGTTCTTGGTCTAGGCGTTCTTTTTTTCTTAGTTCTACAGCTAGTTCATCGTTTTCGATCGCTACTGCTGTTTGGTCTGCCACTAACCTAACTAACTTTTGCCTAGTTTCTGTCCAACTATATTCTGGATCGCGGCTCAAGACATAGAGCCATCCCCGTTCTGTATGCTTCACCAGAATCGCCGTACCAAAGATTTGCACATCTGGCCCCAAATAGCGATGCATCTGGTCATCCAAAATCCCTGTGGCATTGGCTAGGGGCGCAGTATTGGGCAAAAGTGTGATTTGACTACTGGCTATTTCTAGCGCTTTGCGGATATTCTTGCGCTGACCACTATCTTGCCAATGTAACTGTTCTAACCTGACTTGACCATTAGGTTTGTAGAGAAACAGGGCGCTGCCGTCTGCATCTGTCACTCTTGTTGCCATCAGCGGAATCAGTTCCAAAAACTGATTCAAATTATTGAAACTTCTCAGGGCAAATCCTAAAGAACTTAGCAAATCTTGAATTTTGTTCTGTTCCCGGTGCAACCTTGCCACGAGTTCTTTAAGTGCTACGACTGGTGTGACATCTGTCGCGGCACTACTATTGCTGTCAGTGGGTTGAGAGGGCAGTTGAGACACAGGCACAGGTACTATTGCACTTTATATTGGCAGATTATTAGATTACTTATAAACTTTTTGGCTTTGGCATTGCTAAACCATATTTAGACAAGACTTGTCATTTTAGCAAGAGTATAAAGACGTAGCAGACAAATTTTATAAGTATTTTATTTGCTTATTGTATTTATGATGGAATATTAGCAATTCCAAATCATGTATTTTTAGTCCAAACCCAACCAGTAAAAATTACTAGTTTCGGTGATAGTTCATAAAGCTTTTCATTTTTTCATAACTTAATTTCCAAAGCATATCTCTAAAGTCATAAAAATACTTTGTTCAAAGAATAATTCAGAATGACTGCTTGGAAAGATGCAACTAGGAGACTATAAGTCTTCTGAGTCAAAACCTCTAGTAGTTCTCAAATCAAGCTTGGTTTGGTAAAAAACCGACTTACACTCATTCCCAAACCTGAGAAAATGTAAATAAGTCTTCAAATACTTAATTTGTATACCATAATTGCTGGGATAATTGCCAAAATCGAGTTTTTCCATTTTGATTTTCTCGTTTTGCGAATTTTGAGTTGCTGAAGATGCAAAACTTAAACGCATTGAAACGGAATAAAAATGAGATAACCCAATCTTTTGAGCCAGCGGTAACAGACTTAAAACATTAGCCCGCAATTGATTTTAGGGTTAAGCCATTTGGTAAGTGTAGGATATGAATACAAAAGATGACACTAAATCTAAAAAAATCTCCTCCAATAACTTTAAGTCAAAAACCAGAAAGAGTGTTCTTGTTTAACCATGAGAATTCAAACCTCTCAATTTACTAAAAAGATTTGTAGATACTTTCGCAAGTAGCAGATGAGAATACACCTGAGAGTGTTGAACCAGCTTACTTACACCAATTCTCTTTTTGAGTCCACAGTGAACGATTCTCCGAAATTCTAATGTTCAGAAACCGTCCTTCTTTAGAGATAGGCGTTGGGCAAACAGATGAGGCTCGTAACTCTACTCTTGAGTAAGCTAGATGCAGCCTGCCCTATTGCTTCTCCGTAGGAGTACAAGTAGCCATAGCTAGTAACAGTCACCGAGGGAGGAGAACCCTCCCGCAGTGCCAGACTCACCCGCGCTGGTTTCCCAACGCGCTGCCCACCGTTCAGGCTGCTGTCTATCCCACAATATTTGTATTTGTGGGGGTGGGCGTCTTGCTTGACCTTTAAATTGCTGCAAGATGGGAGTTTACAGACTTTTTATGTCGCAACTAAATGCCCATGCTGCTACATTAAAAAAGTCCATTCAGGACATGGAAAAAGGGCATTAGCTTGAAATTTTAGCAAAAGTCACCCATTTGTTGTAAAAAACTTATGGTTTTAGGACTTCAACTGTTTCTAGTTAGTTCAAGTGATAATACCAGATCAGTTATCCCTAAATTTATCAATTTGTCAAGAAAAATTTTTAACTTCAAATTTTTCAATTAGCCACTCAAGAGAGCTTCGACAAACTCATAGCTCGAAAAGGGACGCAGGTCTTCAATTCCTTCGCCAGCACCAATAAAGCGAATGGGTAAACCTAGCTGCTGCACCACTGCAAGGGCAACGCCGCCTTTAGCAGTTCCATCCAGCTTGGTTAAGACAACACCACTCAGTTGGGCAGCTTGGGAGAAAACTTCGGCTTGCCGTAGTCCATTTTGCCCTAAAGTGGCATCTAGAACCAAAAGAGATTCTACTTTGGCATTTGGGGCTTTTTTGTCGATAATTCGCCGGATTTTGCCGAGTTCATCCATTAAATTTTTCTTGTTTTGCAGTCGCCCCGCTGTATCTACCAGAAGTAATTCCGTTTGACGCGCTTGGGCGGCTGCGATCGCATCAAAGACAACTGCTGCTGGATCTGTATTCTTTCCCGGATTGGCAATTACATCGACGCCACTTCTACTACCCCAAACCTTCACCTGTTCCACAGCAGCGGCGCGGAAGGTATCTGCCGCCCCAATCAAGCATTTATAACCAGATTTTTGTCCTAGATGGGCAATTTTGCCGATGGTGGTGGTTTTGCCGGCACCATTTACCCCAGTGATTAACCAAATATTTAAGGTTTCTTTTTCTGGGGTAAAGCTAGTTTTGTGGGATGTTTTGCTCGGTGCATCCAGCATATCCCGCAGAATTTTTTTCAAGTAAGCGATCGCTTCTTCAGGTGCAGTAACTTCTTCTCGAAGTTTTGTCTGTAGGGCATTGATAATAAAGTCTGTCGCCTCTACACCCACATCAGCTTGCAGGAGCAATGCCTCAATTTCTGTCACAGCAGCCTGGTTAAGAGGCCCTTGACCGACGATCGCCTTCAGTTGGTTAAGAATACTACGACGAGTTTTGTCTAACCCTTGCCGGAGTTTTTTCAGCCAGGTAATTTCTTCAATAGAAACGTCTTCTGGATTTCTACCTTGAGCTGCTAAAACTTTCGCCGACCAGACAAACCCATCATCAAATAGCAGTCCAGGAATTTCCTCTCCTGTTTCTGAGGTTGTAGCTACTGGCTGTACTATCTCCGGTTCTGGAACTTCAATGGCGGTAGCTATTAGTTGTTCCAGCTTGGCTTGCCGTTCTGCCGCCGCCCTTTCTAAGAAGGATGGTGCTGTTGGCTGTGTTGGTTCTGGCGTCGCCAGTGGTTCGGTGGGTGTTGACTCAACTTCACTTAGGGTTACTTCTGGGCTGGCAACATTTGGCTGATCAGCAATTGCCGCGACTGAGGAATTTTCTGTAATTTCTTCCTCAGTAGCAGCTAGGATAACTTCTGTCTGTGCTGTTTCTGCGGTTGTATTAACAGGTTCTTCAGTGGCTTCTGGCTCGGTAATTTCTGCAATTGCCGTTTCTGGGGTTTCAGGTTGTACTGATGGTGCTGAGGTATCTGCTGAATCAGACGGGGTTTCTACTACCTCAGCTTGTTGTTTTTGCTGAATATTCTTGTAGGCAGCTTTAGCAAACGCCAACAAGTCTGCCGTCGAGTCTGGTGCAGTTTCAGCAGTTGGTGTTGACGTTTCGGCCGGCTCTGGTTGGGGTTCTTGTACAGGAGGAGTTTTTTCCTGTTTCTGATCCGAGGAATCGTTATGTTGACGACGGAACCAATTAAATACCATTGCAGCAGTATTAGTTATATGAGCTATAAGTTATAAGTTATGAGTTTAATTTAACTTTGCACTTTTTCTTGGGGTGAAAACTTCCGGGTTATCCTCACCTTTGGGGGTCAGTTTCCGGAAAATCGTTACAACAGAAGTTTTCCTGCGTTCACGCAGTGTCTCGAAGGGAGAAATTCCGCTCGGAGGAAGCCGCAGAAGCGGCTACAAATTTTTCTCCATAGCAGTATAGAAATTACGAATTACGCAGTGGTACTATGCTGTTTTTTTCTGTTCAGTGACTCGGCGCAAAACACCGTTAATAAACCGATGCCCATCATCTCCACTGTAGCGTTTGGCTAGTTCCACAGCTTCGTTGATGGCGATACTGTCTGGAACTCCTAAGAACTTCATTTCTGCAACGGCGATTTGCAATATGTCGCGGTCAATTTGGGCTAGGCGAGTTACTTGCCAATCTACTAAGGCAGCAGAAATGAGTTCATCTATAATATGTCGATTTTCGTGGACGGTCATCACAAGCTCTTTAGCGTAATTCCGAACTCCCTTGTCCTGATTAGCTAACTGAATCAATACTGGGAACTCAACTGCCGTACCTAACTGATTAATTGCTGTCTGGGTGCAGGCGATCGCTTCTTGAAGCATTGTTCTGGCAGAATTAAGGTCGGAGGCCCGAGTTTGGCTACTTAAAAGGCGATCGTTACTGCGTTGGAGTTCCCCTGCGGCATTATCAAGGGTATCTTGCACTTCTGTAGTCAGAGTGCGTACTGCTCCTAGCACCAACTTGGATACTAGTTGATCGTCTTCCAATTTATCTAATTTCTTTGGGTTGACTGGCAATTGGCTAAGGCTTAAAAGCGCCAATTCACGAGCAATTTGCTGGGGTTTACGAGGTTGCATAAAAGTAAGTAGTGATTGTGCGAGAACTGATTAACTTGGCTGGACAAACTTACAAGTCTATCAATTTTGGCACAGTCAAACAACAACATTACGGATTTGCTTGTGACTTTGCCAGATTGATTTTAAGTTTCTTCAACGGGAATAGCCTGCTGCTTGATTTCGTTGTGTTTCACCTCCAAGGTTGACTCTTTGGGGAAAACCAAGGGTGTATTGGGGGCGACAATGCCACCTGATACAACTATTTTAAAGGCGTCTTCAATGGACATGGAGAGGTTCACCACCTCGTCTTCAGGAACGACTGCGTACCATCCAGTAGTCGGATTAGGAGTGGTGGGGATAAAAACACTTAGCACGGGGCGAGGCATCTGAGCTTGGATATCACTGCTAATTGCACCAGTGACAAAGGCGATCGCCCAAATTCCTCGGCGGGGATACTCTATCAAAATTACCCGGCGAAACTTGCCATTAGAATCTTTTAGTATTGTTTCTAAAAGCTGTTTGAGAGTTTTGTATACCTGCCCAGCTAAGGGAATTGCCTGTAAAAACCGCTCACCAAAATCTAATAACCACCGCCCAGCAATGTTTCGAGCCATTAAGCCCATCAGGAGAATACACAGTAGTGGTACAGCTAATCCTACTAATAAATTCAGTAGATTTACTAAAAGTGGATTTAACCCATCAAAGGGATTTAGTTGTTTGGGAATTTGGGTGAGGAAGTTGATTACCCAAGTAGCAATGGTAATTGTCAGCCAGATAGTGGTTGCTAGGGGAATTACTACCAACAAACCAGCAATCAGGTCGTTTTTTAAGTCCTGTTTTAGGCGATCGATTACCAAGCTTCGATTCTCCTGTTTTAAGCTAGAGGAACTTTTGTTATTGGCATCCATACCAGCAGATTTGTCAAATTCCGAAGACTTTAACTTTAGGCAGTTTTTGCCACAAGTAACTGTCCAAAACGCTAGCAAGTTGGTGCTGCCGCAAAAATACGCACTTGTTGCTGTAAATCAGCTATTTTCCTATAAGCATACACATAGACCTTAACCAATACGATGGCGACTGGTTATTTTCAGAGGATGTTACTTTTCTTTGCAAGACTTGTAAATGATTGTTGCAAGTCCTGAGATATTACTAATCTACCGCGCTCAATCAAAAGCTGCTGATGATTGTGAAAGTACTATAGAGTAACCCAAATAATTATTTTATCTGGTCATTCACTCACCTTTGAGCAGCAGGGGCTTTTATGAAAATGTTCTGTTAAAAATATTAATTTATAATGGTCGTATTTTTTTAGATGTAAAAGGCGGTAGGGGCGCACAGCTAACTATGCGCCCCTACTTGTGAATTATGATTTTGCGATCGCATACTCGCCCGATCGCTGTTTGTTTATTTTTCTAGGAATCCTTCTAATCTCTAGTCCTCTTTATGCCGCATCAGCCTGTGTAGTTTCAGAATCTACGCACTGCACCTGTTGCGTACTCTCTTGTACCAGAATTGCTGTTGCATCTAAATTAGGTTTTGGTAGATACTTCATTTCCCAGACTTTGAGCAAAATTAGATATTCGTAGAATGCCTGCAATGTACACCAAGCGATTCCGGCGCGTCCATCTAAACAACCACCTAAGATAAAATACATATATACGAACCGTAGCAACGGTCTAGCGGGTAAACGTAAAGACAAATCTTTTAGGGCGCGGCGTTTTTCGACTTCCGATTTACCAAAGAATAAATCTTGCCAGTTAACCTTTCCTTGTTCTAGTTGATACAATGTTTCTTGAGCTTCATCTGTGGAATAACGGTTATGTTTATCAATCCAGCGGCTCAAGCCTTTGCTACAAGTGTAGTGTGGGTATGTTTCTTTTAAAAAGCTAGTTGCACCGTCACAAACTTCCCGCTCAGTATGACCGTAGTCTGAAAACCACACTTTCCCGTGGCGGAAGAGTCGCATTTGGTAACGAGGATACTGTGTGCTGTAGCGAATCCAACGATTCATAAACATGACACGTTCAGCCACATAGTAACCGATGTAGTCTGGATTCTGACTTGCCTTTTCACATTCTGCAAACAGTTCTGGTGTCATGCGCTCGTCAGCTTCGAGAATGTAAACCCATTGGTGCTTTGGGGGGATAGACTCTAACATCCAGGTGCGTTGGCGTCCGTGGCTTTCAAAAGCGTGTTGAACGACGCGGATAGGATAGCGACTAGCGATTTCCACAGTGCGATCGCTACTGCATGAGTCTACAACAATGATGTCATCCGATAGCATCGCCGATTCGATACAAGCAGCAATATCTAACTCTTCGTTATATGTCAGTATGTAAATTGAGAACATTACCCAAGTTTTATAGTTAAAAGTTAAAAGTTAGGAGTTAGGAGTTAGAAGTTATTCTTCCTTACTCCCCACCCCTGAAAGGATTAGCGTGCAGTAGCTCTAGGTTTACCACCTTGTACAGCACCCCTACCTCTTAAGCCTGTCCAGCCGATGATAATGTAACCAATAGACAACAGCAAACTGCTAATCCCAATCCGTAGGCCAGACTTCCAAGCAGTATCTTTAGCTTGTTGCAGTGCTTCGTCTCTGCGCTGACGAACTTGGCTCAATTGTTGAGTTTGCAGCGTTTGAATATCTGTTTGTTGCTCGATAGCTTTCTCAAGTACTTGGGGATCTGTTTTAGCCTTCTTCAGTAACTCTTTGATGTTTGCGGGAATTTGAGCGCTTTCAAGTGCTTGCTTATATCTCTGCTCATCTTTGAGAATTTCACTAAACTGAGCTTTGGTTTGGTTTCGCAGTTGCTCTAGTTGAGCTTTTCCTTGCTCAGTATTCAGTTGTGCTTGCAATTGCGATAACCGAGTGTTCAGTTGAGTTTCTGCCTGATCTGCTTCTTGGGTGATTCGGTTGAGTGTTTGAGTCTTAGCTTGATTGACGTTATTGAGGTGCAGAGGAAAAATCAGCAAGAACATCAACCCTAAAATACTTGAGATGATCAGAGCGGGCAATCTTAAATCGACACCTTGGGGGCGATCGCTTCCGGCATCAGCACTATCAAACCAATACCCTGCAAACAAAAGCCCCAGTCCTACCAGAGGAACAATTCCCCGATCAACTAGCGCTGTTGCCAAATTGATTTGCCATACCCGATCAGTCGGTTGAAAGGGTAACAATAGAATCAAAAAGTCAACGAAAAAGGACAAAATGCAGATTATTCCAACTACCTTAACTGTGAGGGCAGTACTCACGGAAGTAAAACGGTTAACCATAGTTTTTCAAACTGGCGGTGAATACGAGTGATTTTCATATTTCAAGCTACTTAAATATTGTGCCCATGACCATGACTGTTGTGTAGAAACACAAAGCAGATTCAATACTGGTAAAGGCTATCTGCCTCTTGGTTTTCAACTAGGCCACAGTAACATTTGTTATGTACAGTGTCTTCAGAAAATTCCTGGTGTTTTAAGATACAGAGTGAATACAGTGCTGAAAGAAAAAACTCATTAATTACTCGAATTACCTTATAGCGGTTCTCAATCGGTCGTGTAACTTCACACGATTAATAAAACCAGTCCATAAATAAAGTAGTCCCAATAAACGTTTAACTACATAAAAGGCAAGACTCAATTCTCCAGCTTCGTCGATATAAATCAGCCACGACTTAGGAAGGTAATATTTGTGGATCGAGGTCATCTCACAAATGAACTCTGGTTCACTGGAAAACTAAAACCAAAAAATGTTCACTGATAACTGTTTATTAACCAATTTTAGGTTTCACCAAGGTTTAGCCAGTAACATGGTGTAAGGAAAAGAAAAAAAAATCTTTTCTCCTCAACTTAGAAAACTTTTTTTAATGAATTTGAGATTTAAAAATTTGGATGTGGGATTGTATTTAAAAAATCTCACATCCAAATTTTTTCTATGCAATATCAGGGGGTATCTGTTTTGGCGATCGCTGTTGTCGCAACTGTTGTTGCATGAGTTTTTCTAGTTCAGAACGCCGAACTTCCACGGTATGAGTGGTCTTACCCGGCGTCTCCAAAAAAACGATACTATCTACGGGTTCTAATGCCACCAATTGAAACAAAATATGGGTGACAGGAACAATTTTAGCTAGCATTTGAGGGTCAAGCCCAGCAGGGGAAATTAGAGAGACATCCTGTATGGTAGGGAAAGCGTAAATCACACGCTTTTCCAATCCTGGATTAGCACGATTGCTCAACGTAGTTAAAACCCAGCTTGACTCCGAATTTTGGAGAATATAGTACTGGGAGTAGCGTAATTTTTGAGCGATCGCTCTAAGGGCAGGAGCAATTGCTGCAATCAGATTTGGTGTTATACCATCGCGGGGTGCATTGTCAATCAGCAATTGAATTTGTGCTTCTAAATCCATAATGACTTGTATACGGCTCCTGGGTAATGGCAATAACATCTATCAAAGTGTGAACAATCCCATCAAAGTTGGGAATAATAAAATCAGCCACATCCTCAATGTCGGATTGGTCTGCGTTTAGCTTATACGTAAAACTCAAAAAGCCAATACCCACAGTCGTACAGGTTGTATTTAAATACTTAGGGTCTTTTGAAAACCGAGACTATGAATTCAGCCGCAACCGCAACTATTCCATCTGCAACTATTCTGGGAGACAATTCTAAAGGCGTGGAGGTGATCTTTCAACTCCTGTCCAAGGAGTTTCAGCAGTCAACCAAAGCTTCGGAAAAAAATTGCCACGATGTCGCAACACGTATTACTACCGAAGTCTACCGGATTTGTCATGAAAGCAAACGCATTCAAGCTTCTGGGTCTGTAGAAAGCTCGGCAATGACCCTGGCTCGGCATCGGCTGCAACAATGTCTCAGGTACTATCAGTTGGGTTCAAATCGGGGCAGGGTAGAATTACACAGTACTCTGAGTGCAATTATTTATCGATACATTAATCCCCCTCAGAGACAATTGAGCTATCAAGGGCGGCTGACCATCATTGAAGATTTTCTCCAGAGTTTTTATCTGGAAGCGTTGAATGCTTTCCGGCGAGAAAATCAACTTGGTGCTACTTATCGCCCTCAGACACTCTTGGAATTGTCCGAGTATATGGCATTTACCGAGCGCTACGGCAAGCGACGCATTCCTTTACCAGGCCGTCAGCAGCAGTTAATTATCCTCCGGGCACAAACTTTTTCCCAACAGCAGCCCCCGGAAACTAGTGTAGATATAGAACAAGCCGCAGAAGGTAGCAATAATGAAGGTGACGGTTCTTGGGAAGAACCAGCAGTGCATCAATTGCGCTCCACAATGGCGACGCAAGCTGAACCCGAACCCGAAGAAGACACCTTGCGCTCCGTTGTCGTTACGGAATTAATGAATTATCTCGAACAACGACAACAATCTGATTGCGCTGATTACTTTTCCCTCCGTCTCCAGGATTTATCAGCACAGGAAATTGAGTCGGTTTTGGGTTTAACTCCTCGTCAGAGGGATTATTTGCAGCAGCGCTTTAAGTATCATTTGATTCGATTTGCCTTGTTACACCGTTGGGAATTAGTTCACGAGTGGCTGGAAGCTTCTTTACACACCAATTTGGGCTTAACTCCCCAGCAATGGCAAGTATACACAGCACAGCTGGACAATAAGCAACGGTCTTTATTAGAGTTGAAGCAACAAGGACAAGCTGATGAAAAAATAGCAAAAACTTTAGGGCTGTCAATGGCACAACTTCAAAAGCGATGGTTTAAGATTCTTGAGCAAGCTTGGGAAATTCGTAACTCATTAGTGTCCGGATCAGGTGCATCTACTCATGAATAGTGACTCAGAATCCTTACAACACCAGTGTCTCGATTGGTTATTGACAGATGATGTCAAAAATAACGAGCAATCGGTAGAATGTGAGGAAAATGACGGGGTAAAAAACCTCCTTAAAGAAGCCACCGCTTCAAAAAGCAGTGAGCCAAATTTGGGAGGAACACCCCAGACCTTTCAATTGGGAGAAATTCCTACTGTGCAAGATCGTTTTCAAGCCGTCCTTAAGCATCGGTTACAAATCCAAGCCCAAGACCACCCACCGTTGTTTCCCTGGGAAACACAATTAATCGATTATCCTGATTTTGTTGATGAGCCTTCAATGACACTCGTCCCTACGTGGGGATGGATGGTACAACAGTCAAAGTTGAACTTGCCGACTCGCTTACCGGAAAGGGTTTTCCAGCAATTGCTAGAACAGTGTCAGGCTTTGGTGACATCTTCAGTGCCGTTGGGGGCAAAATTAGTTCAAGTGGTGGAGAACTTTTTTCCCAATGAGTCTCAAGCACTAAATGACATAGCTGGATTGGTGCTAAGAAGCACCTATCGCTCTGTAAATACTCTGGAGACAATGCCCACTATTCAGAGCGATTACTCTGATTTACAACCGCGTCAACAGATGGCTTTGTCGTTGCTAGCAGCTAAACAACTGCTGGAAAATCTGACTCTACCACTTTCAGCAACCAGTCCAGTGGTTGAAAGAGAATGGCTAACCAGTGTTGGTACTTTGAACATCAGAGTAGAGTACCAGTCTCTAGGTAAACTTACAAAGTTACTTGTTCAAGCTGAGTTACCCGTTCAAGGAACTTTAACGCTGCGGGGAAGTGGCACATTAGCAATGGCAACATCTTCAACTTCAGAATACTTAAGTGTAGAGTTAAGCTGCGAGCAACTTAACCCAACTTATACCCTAGAAGTTGAGTTTCCAGAAATAGACCAACAGCCATTGTTGTTCGTCATTAATCCCACGATTTAGTTTAAAATACCACCGCTAGCACACTACGTCGCCCAACGCCGACATATATTAAGAGGATTTTCCTAGTTTTGAAGCTCATCCTATTTTGCAACAAGCGGTCATTAGGGTGTCTACGAGAAGCAGTTATTACAAAGACACAAGGACACGGAGAAATTTAATCATTTCTCCGTGTCTCCACGTCTCTCTCACCGTCTCTTCTGGCTTCGCCGATCTCCCCCTATCTATCATTTTTTTGACACAGTAGTAGGGTGGCCAATTAAGTCCCCCGCATTGTGTCTGTCGCATCTACATCATTGCTTCCATTAGACTCAAATGTTTAACTTATCCAGGATGAATCGGTTTTGGCGTCTCCCTGTAGGTAATTTCTGGCGGCAAAATCCGCAGGGGTCGCCTTTGATAGAAGTAGAAGATTCAATTTTCTTGCGGGTGCTGGTGCTAGCGTTGGTTATTTTGGGAATTGTGGCGACGGATATCGCCGCTGAGACTTCATTTAGTTTTTGGGCGTTACCCCTAAGTGTAGTAGGCGCGATTTGGAGTTATTATCGTCGCTGCGATCGCAATGTTGCAGTTAAGTTCTGCATCGCCATCGGAATGTTAGTAGCACTGGGTGCTTTTTTTGGGCGATTAGTGGGTGAGTTAAATGATACACGGTTGAGTTTGGCAGAGTTATTAATTCAACTCCAGGTGTTGCATAGCTTTGATACACCTCGCCGCAAAAATTTGGGCTATTCAATTGTTATAGGACTGATTTTATTGGGTGTGGCAGCAACGCTAAGTCAGACTTTAGCATTTGCACCTGTGTTGCTGTTGTTTTTAGCGATCGCTTTACCAACTTTAGTATTAGATTACCGCTCACGCTTGGGTTTGCAACCATTAAAAACTCAAAAGGAAAAATTCAATAAGAATAATTCCTCAACTCTTAATTTTAAATTTTTAATTCTGAATTTTTTGCTAATTGTCGGTCTGGGACTGGCTATTTTTGCTGTTTTACCTAGATTTCCTGGCTATCAATTACGGAATTTTCCTGTAAGTTCTGCTATTCAAGTAAAAGGTAATTTCACAGGACGTAGTATCATTAATCCCGGTTATGTCCGCGAAGGCAATGGTAATGGTCAAGGCGGTGGTAGTGGTGGTACGGGGCAAAACCAAGCTGGTAAACCAGGAAAAGTAGATAATAACTTTTATTACGGTTTTAATAGCCAAATTAATCAAAACCTGCGTGGCGAGATGAAACCTAAAGTTGTGATGCGGGTGCGATCGCAAGCTGAGGGTTTTTGGCGGGTGCTAGGATTTGACCGTTATACAGGTAAGGGATGGGAAGTTTCTCGGAATGAAGATGTTACGACTATTAGGCGATCGCCTTGGTCTTACCAAATTTTTCTTCCCCCACCTCTGATTAATACTAAAACCCAGGAGATAGTACAAACTTATACAGTGGTAGCGGATTTGCCTAATCTAATTCCAACGATGGCATATCCCAAAGAGATTTACTTTCCCACACCAATGATCGCTGTTGATAAAGAAGACGGATTGCGATCGCCTGTGGAATTATCAGAAGGTCTTACCTACACTGTAATTTCCGAAGTACCATACCGCGATCGCACTTTATTAGGTCAAGCTTCTACAAAATATCCGCAACAGATTAAAAAGCATTATCTGCAAATTCCTCCCGAAATTTCTGAAAAAGTCCGTCAACGCACCGAAGAAATACTCGCCAACTACAATCAGGAACGAGTCGCAAAGTCTTCTAAAAGCCTAGATTCACCCTATGAAAAGGCTCTCTACTTAGCTCAATACCTAAAGCAAAACTACTCTGTACCGGAAAATCCCTTAGAACTGCCTTATTTAAGTGAAAAAGAAGACTTGGTAGAAGCTTTTTTGTTCAAGTATAAAGGAGGATATCCAGACCACTTTTCGACAGTTCTCACGGTGATGCTGCGCTCCATTGGCATTCCAGCACGATTAGTAGCGGGGTTTAGTCCTGGACAGTTTAATCCATTTACAGGTCTGTATATTGTCCGTAATACTGACGCTTATGCGATGACGGAAGTGTATTTTCCTAAATATGGTTGGTTTGCCTTTGACCCCATTCCCAATCATCCCCTGATTCCCCCATCTATTGAAGACACTCAGACTTTTAGTGTTCTGCGCCAATTGTGGCATTGGGTTGCTGGGTGGCTACCTTCTCCGGTGACAGGTTTGTTGAATAATGTATTTGAGACAATATTTAGGTGGGTGATTAGAGCGATCGCTTGGTTTATCGCTTTATTTTCTCAAGGTTGGTTTGGCGTATTGACTGGCTTAATTGTGGGTACTACAACGGCTTTCTTCGCTTGGCTGGGTTGGGGTCAGTGGCGACAGTGGCGCAATCGTCGATGGTTAAAGAAATTGCCAGCAATGGAAAGCCTGTATCAACAAATGCTGCAATGGACAACCCAAAAAGGTTTGGGTAAGCATCCAGCACAAACACCTTTAGAGTATGCCAGAGTCTCATACCAGCATCACGCCCCTGCAACTGCTGAGGTAATAGATGAGATTAGCCAAGCCTATGTTGGCTGGCGTTATGGTGGTCATACGCCTAACTTAAAGCAATTGCGAGAAAAATGGCAAGGTTTGAAAAAGACTGCGAAGTAATTAAAGACTTCGTATAAAAGTAGATAGAGTAAACTATTCTCTCAACACGACCTTAATATTTTTCTTGAGCCAACAAGCGAGAACGAGTAAGATTCAAACTAACTAGGGCTTGCTGAAAAAGTGATGAAAAGCCAGAGAAGGATTAATTAGTTACTGAA
>NZ_JBDNJQ010000186.1:0-15242 GCF_051172895.1 Nostoc sp. CALU 1950
ATAAATCGCCGTCTCTACAAAGGACTGATTATTGTAGAGACGGCGATTTATCGCGTCTCTTGCCTTAACCGAACCGTATTGCGCCCACTCTTTAACATGGTTTGAATTATTTCAAAGTTTTTCCGCCCACCATCAAAGTAAGCTTAGGCTATTACAAGAGATGGGGTATGTACCAATGACCAATGACCAATGACCAATGACTACTTAATCAAATATTTCAGCAGTTCTCAAAGATTTCCCAGCTTGGTCTTTAGCTGATAAAATCGGTGAGGCACTTAGGGGCCAATCTATAGCTAAATCTGGATCGTTCCATAGAATTGTGCGATCGCCTTGGGGTGCGTAGTAATCTGTAGCTTTGTAGAGAACTTCGGCTATTTCTGAAAGCACGAGAAAGCCATGAGCAAAGCCTGGTGGTATCCACAGTAGGCGTTTGTTCTCAGCACTGAGTTCATAACCTACCCACTTACCGAAGGTAGTGGAGCTTTTTCTAATATCTACGGCTACGTCAAAGATAGTGCCAACAATAGCCCGGACAAGTTTACCTTGGGGTTGTTGGATTTGGTAATGCAATCCCCGCAGAACGTTTTGTTTGGAGCCAGAGTGGTTATCTTGGACGAATTTGGTAACAATACCAGTCTCTTGAGCAAATTTTCGGTCGTTGTAGGCTTCAAAAAAGAACCCGCGATCGTCAGCAAATACTTGGGGTTCAAGTTGTATAACTTCGGGAATTCTAGTATGTACAATGCTCATCAATATTATTTCGAGTAATCCGCCACAGTGTTAATTGTGAGAGTAATTTAATGCTTGTATTCTACAGCTAGCAGGTAACACTTCGACCGTGGCTTTTCCTATTTTTAAGTTAATTCAATTTGACAGTCATCACCAATTAGAAATCGCAAGGCTTTGGGGCGACGGGGTGCGAGAGTCAATTGTGCCCTTTGTCCAATAACACTATCAATTATGCGCTGATGAATTCCGGCAATTTTAGCACTTTCTAAAATCACACTGTGTTCTAAATCAGTATCAACCAGTGTCACATTGTTAGCAATACTACTATAAGGGCCAATAAAGCAGTTTTCTAAATGACAATTGCTACCAATGACTACTGGCCCCCGAATTGTGCAGTTAATTACTTGAGATTTTGCACCGATTTGGACTCGCCCAATAATCTGACTTTGGTCATCGACTTCACCAAGAACTGATGCTGTTAAATATGTATCGAGAATCAATCGGTTAGCTTCTAATAAGTCATCTTTCTTACCAGTGTCTAACCACCAGCCTTTGAGATTGTAAGCTAAAACTTGCTTTTCCTGATTAATTAGGTATTGAATAGCATCAGTGATTTCTAGTTCGCCTCTGGTGGAAGGTTGGATATTTGCGATCGCATCAAAGATGAGGTGAGAAAAGAAATAAACTCCTACCAATGCCAGATTTGAAGGAGGAACTTTCGGTTTCTCAATCAATTGTAATACCCGTCCTGTTTCATCTACCTGAGCCACACCAAAGGCGCTAGGGTTGGCAACCGAACGCAAGAGAATCAGAGCATCTGGCTGTTGTTGACTAAATTGTTGCAGAAAGTAACGTAACTCACCTAGTTGAATGAGGTTATCGCCCAAGTACATGACAAAGGGAGAATTTTCTAAAAACGGATGGGCAATTTGGACGGCGTGAGCAAGTCCGAGTGGCTGCTCTTGTACGATGTAGGTGATGTTTGCTCCAAAGTATTCTCCATTTCCGGTTTTCCCTTGGACTTCTGCTCCAGTTTCTGGGCTGATGATGATACCAATATCAGTAATACCAGCAGCGACCATTTCTTCAATGCCATACCATAAAACAGGTTTATTCGCAACTGGTACGAGTTGTTTTGCTCCGCTATAGGTGAGGGGACGTAGGCGTGTACCTTTCCCGCCAGAGAGAATTAGTGCTTTCATAAGGATTGAGGATTAGTTGTAAGTCATTAGTCAAGATAATCTGAAATCTGGACAAAATCCTAAATCCTGGCATCTAATTCTGGTGTTAGTTTGTCTTTCATAAGTAGCGGGATAAAACTTCGACAGTTACTTTTCCTGTTTTTTCCCAACTGAATTGTTGGGAGTGAGTGATACCTTGGCTAGAAAGGTGCGATCGCAACCCCGAATTAGTTGCGATCGCCTGCATCGCCTCTGTAATTTCTCCGACTTTGTAGGGATCGATCAGAATCGCCGCATCGCCAGCAACCTCTGGTAAGGAGGAGATATTGGAGGTAATAACGGGAGTACCACAAGCCATTGCTTCGAGGACGGGTAAACCAAAACCTTCCCAAAGACTGGGGAAAACCAGAGCGATCGCTTGATTGATGATTTTTGGCAATTCGCTGTAAGGAATATAGTCTAGGAACTTCACTTGATTAGTTATACCTAGTTTCTCAACTTGCGCTGTCAAAACTGGAGTATAACGGCGATCGCTGGGTCCTGCTAACCAAAGTTCGTAATCTTTACAGTTAGGTAATGCCGCAAAAGCGGCAATTAAACGTTCAGTATTTTTGTGAGGATTATGCCGTCCTAAATAAAGGAAATAATTTTGCGTTGGTAAATCCAAGCAAAAAAAATTTTTGACATCATAAGCTAGTGGAATTGCAGTTATTTTATCCTGGGAAACTCCCAAAAATTGGCTTAAATCTTCAGCCGTTGCTATTGAATTACAAATAACGTGTTTTGATTGTCTGATTACAGCACGAATATAATAGCTGCAATAAAGCTGCTGTGTCACAGAAAACCATTGTGGAAATCTAAGAGGAATTAAATCATGAACAGTAACTATATAAGAACAAGAAGAAAATAAAGGAGCCTCTGGAATAGGAGAAAATAGTAGATTAGAATTCCTTTTATGATATATATTCGGCAGTTTAAACTGCGTCCATAGCAGGCGCTTTAAATGCCCTTTTATGCCAAAATCTGTCGTAATATCTGGTGGAGAATAATAACATTTAATGCCAGATATTTTTAGTGGACTTAATACGTCAACATCTAAATTTTTTAGCTCTTTTAATAAATTCAGACTATAATTTAACCAACCTGTTGGTTGAGTTGGTGCAAAAGATAGATTTGCGAGAACAGGCATAATAAAATTATTTTTTATTAATTAGATACAGATATTTTAACAGCAGATTTTTCCACGGTAAATAATAAAATTATAATTTTCAGGCTGTTAGGATTAGCTGTGGTTATAAATTCGCCAAAAAATTTATAAAAGATATATATACGTAATAGTAATTGTTCCCACAAAGGGCGATGTTTTTGATAGTAATAAATCTGGCTACGTCTATATTCAATAGCCATTATATTAGCAGCCTTTTGAATCGAATATCCTTTCAAATGAATCAAAGATACATCAGGCGTGTAGATAATTTTATATCCTCGATACTGCGCTCTTTGGCATAAATCTGATTCTTCAAAATACATGAAAAAATTTTCGTCAAATCCACCTAAATCATTAAATAAACTTGAGCGAATAAAAAAAGCAGCCCCTACAACAATATCGACTTCTTGAATTTCTTGGAATTTCTGCTCAATTAAATTTTGCTGAGATATATTTTGATAAGCTTGGTGCATTTGACGAGCTTCATATTCACCTTTAATTCCTAACGCTGGTGAAACTGAAATTTGTAAGCTTCCATCTGGATTCAGCAATTTTGGCCCAATAATTCCTACTTGTGGGTCTGCTTGCATCAACTGAATTAGATGCGGTAGAATATTATTAATAAGTACAGTATCAGTATTTAACAAAAATAAGAATTCTCCAGTAGCAAATTTTGCACCGACATTATTCCCTGCCCCAAAGCCGCGATTTTCTATCTGTTTGACTAGGCGAATGTGGGGGTAATTTACTGCTACTAATTCAACGCTACCATCGCTAGAAGCATTGTCTACAAGGATGATTTCATAGTTAGGTATATCAATAAACTTTTGTATAGAGTTTAAGCAATCTAGTAGAATCTCTTTTCCATTATAGTTAACTAAAATAACCGACACAGAAATAGGTTGCTGTTGATTCATTTGTTTTGGATCTTATTATAGTGAGATATTGACAAAAACTTAAATATATAATTTTTAACCCTTTTAATATCAAACAAAATCTTAATAATCAAAATTCGTAAAGCTATACCTTCAGAACCATATCTATTTTGCCAACTTTGGTAGCAAAGCTTGAGAATTCCTAAACCAAAATCTAATCGGAGAATATCAAAAGAATTAGTTAAACTTGAATTAGTTTCACTTTGAAAACGATCAGCAAGTGCTTTACTTAAGTTATAATGAAATAAATAGCTTTTACCTCTAATTCGATATTTATTCCTAGTCCATACTATAAACTCAGTGTATATCTTCCCAGCATCTTGGACTACCCCAACTGTATTAGAATTGTGAATTCTATAACGGATTAATGGTTGCCGAAGATGGGCTATTTTACCTTTTTGAATTGCAACTAAAGCTACCCACCAGTCGTGATGCCAACCAAATTCATGTTTGGGGAAGGGGAGAATACAGGGAATCAGAGAAGTACAAAATAATAAAGAGCATCCTGTAACCACATTGCGAAGTAATAACAATTCTACTGTAGCTTTTTCAGGATTACGTCCCTCAAAATCCCAGGCAGAAGGATGAATAGTTTCGTCGTGACTATTGATAAGTTTCAGATCAGAATGAACCAAAAGCACTTGTTTAGAACGTAGTTCTGCCAGCAATATTTCTAATTTTTTTGCTTCCCAAATATCATCTTGATCTGAAAAAGCAATCGCTGTAATTGTAGAGTCTAAAACACAGTATTGTAAACCACGCTCAAAATTATAGTAATGTTTAAGATTTTCTCTATGAAAATGAAAAATAAACCGTGAATCATTGCCAACAATTTTTTGAATTGCAGTTTGATATTCAGATTGCGAGCAGTCATCAACAATGTGACAAACCCAATTGCGCCAAGTCTGATTTTTAATAGACTGAATCTGTTTTTGAAAATATTCAAGCTGAGGATTATAGGTTGCTAAAACAATACCGATTTTTTCTATATCCTGCATTTAAGTTGAATTTATTTTGACATAATGAGATGTACAGCTTTTCTAAAGCTATCATTTTGAGGGGAAAGCGGGGATAATTTTCATACATGTCGGAGATATTTCTCAAAAAGAATATCAATCCTTATGCATTTATGGGCTATATTTTATTTAGATGTCTAATGATTTGTAGACTAGTTTAGTTTTCTTTTCTATATACTTGAGCATAATAAATCTCCTCTAGTATTTGTTGAAGATTATACTTGTATTCCCATTTTGGATAGTCAGAACGAAACTTTTTGACATCTGAAATGTACCAAATATGATCGCCAGAGCGATTCTGTTCTGTATAGGTGTATTGCAGCTTTTTACCTACGATATTCTCACAAATTGATATTGCTTCTAGCATAGAACAATTGCTATGTCGAGAACCCCCAATGTTATAAACTTCTCCACATCTGGGATTTTTATAAAAATGGTAAAAGGCATTGACAAGATCATAACTATGTATATTATCTCTAACTTGTTTGCCTTGATAGCCAAATATAGTGTAAGTTTCACTAAAAATAGTACATTTCATTAAGTATGCTAGAAAGCCGTGCAATTGAGTACCAGAATGGTTCGGGCCAGTCAGGCAACCTCCTCTAAAGCTAGCAGTTTTCATGCCGAAGTATTTACCATATTCTTGAACTAGAATATCTGCGGCAACTTTAGAAGCACCAAATAGAGAATGTTTGGAATTGTCAATTGTCATTGACTCATTAATGCCTTCTATATATTGATGATTTGGTTCAATTTCCCAACGAGTTGCTAACTCTTGCAAAGGTAGATAATTAGGAACATCTCCATAGACTTTATTGGTTGAGGTAAATATAAAAATTGCATCAGGACAGTATTGTCTAGTTGCTTCTAGTAATACTAAAGTACCGTTGGCATTAACTGTAAAATCTGTATGAGGGTCTTTTGCAGCCCAATCATGGGATGGCTGGGCTGCTGTATGAATAATCAGAGAAATATCGGAGGAATATTCTTGAAATAGGTTTTCGACTGCGGAGCGATCGCGGATATCAATGTCATAATGACGATAACTATCACCATATTTCTCTTGTAATATCTGACGATTCCATTCTGTCGAAGCAGATTCACCAAAAAATACCGCCCGCATATTATTATCGATACCCACAACATTAAAACCGTTGTGTGCAAAAAAATGAACTGATTCTGAACCAATGAGACCAGAGGAACCAGTAATTAAAACGGTGGGCATAATATTTTGACTCACTTACAGTACAATCCACATTTTAAGATACAATAGATTTATAATGGCAGTTAAACTAGAGGGGTTTGGATGCTTTGATAAACATCTGCCCTCCCAGAAAACTCCAAAGGAATGGTAACTTGAGATAAAGCTTCAAAAGATTAGGCGACCCTGGTCTACCTTTAGTTGAATATGGTAAAAACCTGGGAATTAAAACATCAATTTTAAAACCAAGAGTATGTAATAATTCTTGAAGAGAAAGATGGGTGATTGGTAATTGATGATCGATAAAATCATAATATTCCTTAACAGAATACTTGAAGTTTGGCTGTATGATTAATATCGCTCCTCCAGGTTTGAGGTAGTTAAAGCAAAATAACAAAACTTCAACTAGTTCTTCCTTATTGTTTAAATGTTCAAAAAAATTTGAAACAAATATTTTGTCAAAGCGTTCCGTTACTTTCTCCTGTTCTGTTTTGTTCAAAATATCCAGATTGAAAATATTTACATCAGGATTGGCAAATGCCTGAGAATCAGGATTGATATCAATTAAGTATTTTTCTTTTGCTTTTATATTATTAATAAACTCACAATAGCCCCCACCAATATCTAAAGTAACTGAGTCTTTTCCCAAATGTTTTTGCAAGAATTCCTCAATTAAAGTTTTCCACAGAGCTATTTTAGCTCTTCTTTGTTTATGATCAAAACGATTAGAGTAAAGTTTTTTAAGGTACTCTTCTTTTTTCATAGGTTTTGGCTCGCAAAAAGTTGGTTTTCACTAAACAACTTAAGATAATATAGGCTCAAGCATTTTTTCATACTCAATAATCCAGTTATAAATATCTTGGAGAGTCCGTTCTGGATTCATGATTGGTTTCCATCCAGTCTTAGAGCTGATCTTGGAAGCATCTGTAATATAAATGGGGATGTCAGCTTGTCTAGCTGTTTCTTCTGATTTGATAGGAATAGATTTACCAGTAATTGCCTCACATAGTCTAGTAGTCTCTAATAGAGATAGACTATTATCAGCCCCTCCACCAACATTTAAAACATCCCCATCTAGTTCTGAAAAATTTTCTAATTGATAATTAATCAAACTTAACAAATCTTCAATATGCAATAAATCTCTAACTTGTTTGCCTGTACCGCCATAGCCTATATAACTAAGAGACTTTTCAAAATAGTGTGCGGCTAACCACAAAACGAAAACACCTTGGTCAACTTTACCCATTTGCCAAGGGCCTGTAATTACACCACAACGGTTGACTATTGCTTGAATATTATAAGCTTGTCGATACTCTTCGATCAGCATTTCCGAGGCAAGTTTAGTAGTACCGTATAGAGAACGATAGCTTTGGAGTGGAAATTCCTCTGCAATACCAAAATGAGATACTCCAGGTATTGTCTGGTCAGGAGTAATGCTAAAGCGGGTTGGTAGTTCTACTAAATTAATTGATTTCAGTGTTTCAATTGGATAAACACGACTAGTCGATAGAAAGAGTAAACGAGCATGGATTTGTCTAGCTAGTTCAAGGACATTCATCGTTCCTACTAAATTCGTTTGCAGGACGTATTGTGGAGAGGCAAATCCTGCAAGTACAGAAGGTTCAGCAGAACAATCAATGATAGTATCGACGTTAAACATTCCAGGATCTAAATCGCTAGAAAAGCGAATATCACCATGAATAAAGTCAATTCCCAAATTTTTTAGTCTAGAAAGATTTAATTCTGAACCACGCCTTCGGAGATTATCAAAGCAGATAATCTTCCATTGAGGATGATGCTTTTTTAGACTAATTGCTAAACAACTGCCAACAAAACCAGCCCCTCCTAAAATCAGAATATTCTCAGCCATTTGATTTCAACCTTTGATTTCCTAACAGTCTATTTTTGCTTAGATGATAATCTCCACGCGATAAATGTTTTTCTAGCCAAATGTAGAGAACTATAAACAAATATCGACTCCCCATTTCCTTTAGCTTTAACTTAGAAACTCCAGTAGTTCTATTTCTCCAAGTAATTGGAACAGTTGTATAAGAATACCCTCTTGCTATAGCTTTGAGTGGCATCTCTACGGTTAAGTTGAAATGATGAGATACTAATGGTGAGATCCCTTCAATAACTTCTTTACGATAAATCTTAAATGCATTGGTAGTGTCATTGAATTTTAAACCAAATAAAATTTTAATAAACAAGTTAGCTAAACGATTTACAATTAATTTGTGGCTGGGATAGTCAATTACTTTACCTCCTTTAATAAAGCGGGAACCAAAAACACAATCGTATCCCTCTTGCAGTTTATAGTAATAAGATACAATGTCTTCTGGTGCATCTGAACTATCTGCCATAACTACCGCTACAGCATCTCCTGTAAAATTTTCTAACCCACAGCGAACTGCAAAGCCAAAGCCGTTAGGATAATAATTATTTAGATAACGCAGCTTATTATTTTGAAAATTCATCTGCTGCAATAATTCTTCTGTTTGATCTTTGCTGTTGTCATTAACAACTAAAATTTCGTAATCTATTTTTTCTTCTTCCAAAAATTTGCTAATAGTTTGAACAGTTGGAACTATGCAATCTTCTTCATTGTAGGCTGGAATTACTATTGATAAAGTCTTGACATATTTTGAAGTATCTATAGTTATTGATTCATCTTTTCTGAAGCTAGAATTTACTGATAGGGCTGGAGCAAATGATTCTGGATAATACGTAACTGAGATTTTTTCTGTCTGTGAATTGTCATGATTTTTTTGTGTTGTGGTTTTAAATACAAAGCGATCGCTAATCAAATAATTAATCGATGCACTAACAAGTGCGCCTATTATAGTATTGATTGCATAGTTAACTTTTAACCAATCTAAAACCGGAAAAATAAAGAAAACACGAGTAATAATTGCAAGTCCGGCAGAAACATGATACAGAGGAAGTTGTCGTAAAAATACTTCTCTAGGATTCCAAATACCACCAGTCCAAACCCAAGTTCGGTATATAAAAAAACTAAAAATCAGCGCGACTTCAATTGATATTATATTGGCTATATTACGCAAAAAAGCTGTATTAAATCCTAGTTTTTCAATTATTAAATAAATCAGTACCAAATTTAGTGCTGCTGCTAAACTACCACCTAGTAAAAACTTTAGTATTTTTGACCGCAATATTTTTTTTAACATTTTGGTTATATTACTCATTTTCTTCTCCTGAATAATAAATATAATTGTTTATAGACGATATGATTTTTTTACTCCATTATTTTTATCTTTGGTTCATTATTCAACTGTATAAACTGTCGATTTTTTCGGTCATAAACCCAACCCTTAATAACAGTTTCACCAGCTGGTAGAGATTTTAGAGAAACATTTGCTTCCCAACCTGATGTCTTGTAAAGGCTTGAATGTAAAGCTGTAGCTACATCAGGTCTTGTTAAATTTATAAGCCCAGTGGCAAAAAAGGATCGATTATTGCCGTGGGATAGTAAAACTATGGGTGGCTGTTCTTGCTGTTCCGGGAGAATAGCCCAGCCAAGCAACTTTAAAGTATCGCTTCTCCGTAGATTTAATGCTTGTTTTGTTGTTGAAGGAACGTCAATAAAACCGTGAAATTTCTCAACTTTCGTGAGAAAATTTATATTTTGAGGAAAATCCCTAAACTGTAATTTTTGAAGAGTTTTACTTAATTTTAGTATCTGCAATTCTTCTGGATAAATAAACTGTAAACAGTTACCAGGTGAATTACTGATAGATTTATCTAGAAAATTGATAATTTCTAAGCAATTTTGACCAGCCTTCCTTTGAATAAAACTATTTTGAACTTCTATAATACTATTTGTAGAGCTAAATACAAAAATGAATATTAGAAATACCAGGAAAGATTGTGAAAATAATATATATGTATTTTTTCCTGCATCTTTCCCTTTATATAAAATACATAATCGCCACAATTGTAGGCAGGATATGATTAATAAGATCGAAACAGTCTTGTATCTTGATATAGCAGCTTGCTCAATACCCATACCAGCTCTACCAACAGTCGTTATTAATGCAAACAAAATTGGAAACCAACCTAGTGATATCCAGGGGTTTGCTTTATTGATAAAATCTGATTGATAGTTTTTGAAACAAGTGACATTAAAGAATAAAAAAACAAATAAGATTATTAACCCAATAACTACAGGAGGAAAAATATTCTTATAGAATGAAGAACCTATGATAGTAAAGAAAAACTCCGATGTAATAAATGGCTGCTGTAAAAGAAAGAATATACTAGGATGTTGAGAAGGTTTTTGATAACCAATAAAGTATATAGCAACACAAAAACTAAAAAGTACTACCCATACCAAAAACCTGATTTTTTTCTGTTTAGTTGTTCCTTCAATTAAGTATACTGATGGAAGTACTGCCAACCAAGACAGTAATCCATGAGCTGACGAAAAGCTAGCAATAAAACAGCATATTGATGCAAGCAATAGTCTGGAATTGGGATGGAAGTTTTTTGGTACAGTAAGAATGAAAACTGCTATGATTAAGCATGTATTTATGAATAACCAAGCTATTTGAAAGCCCCATAGCCAATTTTCGTACTGAATTAAAGAAAAATTTATAATACAAGTTGTGATATTAAATAAATGAAATAATATTTTATTATTTTCATTGTAACTAGAAGCTGCAATTTTATATAAAAAAACGAAATTTACTAAAGCTAGTAAAAAGCTAAAATAATTTTCTAATTTAATATTCCACTTCGAGGAAAATGCAATAATAGCAAATATTATTCTTGGAAAAAAAATCCGATGCTCGTTGTGCTGGGCAAAAAAATCCCCGAAATTTATAGTACCGCTATAAATTTTCTCAAAAAAATTGACTAACCCCCAATCGTCCCAAAAGGGTACGTTTACACTGAATGTAGTAATAAACCATAAAAGTAGAATAACTGGTAAAGAATAAACTACTAAGAGTGCGTTTGTTTTTGGCAAGGCAAGAGATTTATTGAACATAATTTGCGGCACTTTTTGTTTAAGACTGGCTCAAAATAATTTCTTTTGCTAATAGCCAATGCTGTTGAAGAAGATTTTTGTTATCAAATAACCGACAAATTTTAGCGTAACTATTTTTTGCCAAACGATCTGATATTTCTGGCTCAATTATGCATTTATGGATTGCAGCAGCTAGCGCTTTGGCATCCCCTGGCTGTACTAAATAGCCTTCACCGCCATCATTGATTATTTCTGGAATGCCAAATACATCGGTGCTGATAATCTTTAATTCAAATGCCATTGCTTCTAGCAATACTCTAGGGAAAGATTCTTCAAAAGATGCACAGATAAAAATATCACTCAAGGCATAAAAATCATAAACATCTTTAGTCTCAAAATAAATAGAAACGTTATTAAGCGAGAAATCTTGTATTTGATTTTTCAAAAACTCTAGATAATTGCTATCTATATATGTACTATTTCTAGCACCTACTATGAGACAAGATATATTACCAAACTTGTTAGGACAGAGTTTCTCTAACTCTTTAAGGGCTTCAATAAAGATGTGTTGACCTTTGCGTTGACATGTAGTACCAATTATAGAAATTACTAGATGCTCTTGATTAATTGCATATTTATCCCGTAACTGATGTTTGTGATAGAGATTCCGAAAATCTTTGATTTTTTCTAAGTCGATTCCTCCTGGTATGGTGCGGAAATTGTCTTTGATATCAAATTGATGAAAAATCCTGCGGGTAGCTTCAGCCTGATAAATTACTCTTGTAGCGTTGACAAAGCAATCCGGCAATATTTCCTGCATAATTTCTTTAGATGCATGACCAAAGAAATTATTGATGCTCATATTTAGACTTTGACTTTCATGAATATGCCAGATAGTTGGCAATTTAAAGAGTTTAGCCAACTCGATACCCCAGAAACTGAGTAATGTATTACATACTACCAAGTTATATGAATTTAAATTTAGGTTATCTCCAAATTCTTGGAGACGCTGGTGATACTTTTCTAAACTTTCCTGCTGTAAAGGTAATGTTTCTTGGAAAATCATTACCTGAATATTTAATTTCTCATACTCCTGTCGTAAAACACCATCCATACAAGAAACTACACATATTTCACACCCAGATGTAGTTGCAAAATAACGAGCATAATTGTAAACGATTAGTGGCGCACCTTCTAGATTTAGGTTGTGAGTAATAAAGAGAATTTTTGCCGTTGATATTCTATCTACATGGCTATAATGGTAAGGATTAATAGCCATAAGCATAGAATTTATCTCTAAATTTTTATTAAAGAATGGATCTACAAAGTACTTGTATTTTTCAATAAAGTTAATATGTTCACTGGGGTTATAACTTTTACCTCTAGATACGCTAGTCTCGTGTATCAGGATGGCTTGAGGTGTATAAACAATACGTTTTCCCGAACGCAACACACGTAAGCAATAATCAACATCGTTATATTCAACTGCAAAATTATCTTCATCAAAGCCACCAAGTTGACGATACAGGTTGGTTGATGTCAGCATACAAGCACCTGTCACTGCTGAAGCGTTGCGTGCTGCATGGGGTAAACAAATATAGCCAATTTCATCTTTATGCAAACGATGAAATAAATGGTCAGCTAGTCCATTGTGGTATCCGACTACAACTCCAGCGTGTTGAATAGTGCTATCGGGATATAAAAGTTTAGCTCCCACGACACCCACACCATCTATGGACATCCAACCAACCATGTCTTCTAACCAACCTGGCTCTAAAGCTTGTATATCATTATTAAGGTGAAGCATATACGGTGTATCGACATGCTCGCAACCCAAATTCATTAATTTGGCATAATTAAAAACATCTATTCTACGTTCGGAGCGAATAACTCGACATTGAAATACGCAGTCTTGTTGTAATTTTTTAAAGTATTGGTGAGTTGATTGTTCTTTTGAGCAGTCATCAATGATTAATAGTTTGACAAACCGCTGATCTACGGTTTTTTGTAGACTAGAAATGCATTTTTGTAGTAGGTCTACTCTATCCTTTGTCGGAATAACAATTGTGACATTATTTTCGGCTATTAGGGAATAATCCCATTTAAGCTGGTGTAGGCATAAGCCGTGTTGTTTAGCAATGGAGGGTAAAAATGTTTTAGCTTTTAAACCCCTGCGTTGAATTGCATCTTCTATGGCATTGTAGGCGCTATCAAATACATACTGCTTTTGCGTACCATGTGAGGCTGTGCTACCAGGGTGTGTTCGCCAGTGATAGCATACATGGGGGATGTGGTGAACTTTATCTGGCGTTGTTTTCTCGCTCACACGCAAAAATAAATCGAGATCCTGCGCTCCCTCAAATCCCTTTCGCATTCCTCCAATTTGATCTATTAGAGTTTTGCGGATGACTGTTAGGTGATGAGTGAAGTTGTGAGTAATCGCCATTTCCGGACTCCACGCACCTTTCATTTGTGGATCGAAGTGGTATCCAGATTCGTTTATTTTGTCTTCATCGGTATAAATCCAGTCTACTTCCGGATGCTTTTCTATACATTCGGCAACGTGTAATAGCGCATCCTTCGATAAAATATCATCATGATCCAAGAGCGCTACATAATCACCAGTGGCAATTTCTAATGCCGAATTAGTAGCTTCGACAATATGGCCATTTTCTTGCCGAAAAACAATTTTGATTCGTGAGTCTTCTATTATTACTTGTTGCAAGAATTGTTTGATATGAGGCTTTGTTGAGGCATCATCAGCAATGCATAATTCCCAATTTGGATATATTTGATTTCTTACTGAGTCAATCATTTCTTGAAGGAAATGCTTGGGAGTATTGTAAACAGGTACAACAATGCTGATTTTTACTCCCTTTGGGGCAAGTTTTTCAGCATCTTCTCCCATCTTGGCTAAAAGATTTGATGATAAGACATTAGTCTGAAGCCATCTTTGATATAAATCTTGCGTTTGCCACGGATGAATTATGCCGGAGTATTCGATATCTGCATTTTGAAAATGCTTAATTTGCCTATAATAACGCCGGAGATGATAAACCCACAAAGCTGGAGAAAGTGGTAATCTTCCCTGTTTATAGGCAGTCATAGCTTTGATTAAGCTGCTACGCATAAAGAAAAGAAGATTTTTTTGACTTTCTAAACTTTTAATGTATTTATCTCGACTGGGAGTTTGAAAATTAACGCGTCTGGCAAAACAACAAATTGGTTCTCCAGTTTCAAAGATTGCCCAAATTTGAATATCTATGTAGCCAGAGTGTTGATTGTTTAACATCAAACTATATACAAATCCTGATGAACCTGCATTTTCTACATCTGGATATGCTTGAGATACATCGGGACGTGAAAATCCGTACTCAATTTGATTTTCTACCAAATTGTCTTTCACCAAGATGAGAGATTTAATTTTGGCTTCTCTACTGAAAAGCCAGCCTGAAACTAGCAACGTATCATTAATGTTATTTTCTTGAGTTCTTGGTGTTTCTAAATTACCTTGCAGATATCTAGAGGGAGATATTTCATTGAATTTAGAAGATTTTGTGATAATTTTGATTAGTGGATTATTCAAAAATCTGATCCGAGTGGTAATTTTAAGAAAATCCAACTTTCTTTGAGTCTGTTGCAATTGAGAGTGCGATCGCTTCAATTCTGTTTGATTCTGTCGTAGTTGAGACTGCGATCGCTGTAACTCATCTTGAGTCTCTTCTAGTTGAGACTGTGATTGCTCTAATTCTGTCTGTGTTTGTTGTAGTTGAGACTGCGATCGCTCTAATTCTGTCTGTGTTTGTTGTAGTTGAGACTGCGATCGCTCCAATTCTGTCTGAGTTTCTTGCAGTTGAGACTGCGATTGCTCTAATTCTGTCTGAGTTTCTTGTAGTTGAGACTGCGATCGCTCTAACTCTGTCTGTGTTTGTTGTAGTTGAGACTGCGATCGCTCTAACTCTGTCTGTGTTTGTTGTAGTTGAGAC
>NZ_JBDNJQ010000189.1:0-15043 GCF_051172895.1 Nostoc sp. CALU 1950
AAGATTCTTCGAGAGTTTGGTAAAAATTATGTAATTAATTTTGTTTAGCTACTTAACACGCAATCATCGGCATTTCAGCAAAATACCTGGATTGTTAATTGAGGATTGGACGGTTTAATGCGTAGGCGCAGCCCGTCGCAGACATCGCCTAGTTTATTGTCGAGTGAGAGCGATCGCTACAACGGTTTACTTGTCGTGCATCTCACACACAATCTCTAAATATGCAGTGGCGTGTTGTTGAGTTGGGGCTTTGGAGATATGCGGGTTTTAAAGTTAGCGCCAACTTATTCACTCCTAATAATTCTCTTGCAACTTCCACATAAATCTAAATTTTCCGCTTTGGCTTCTTCAATAGTTTTGAAAAATAAAATTGTTTTTCGATGTTCAGGTTTTTCTACACGAGGGTAATGACTGCAACCATTAGGTAGATGATAACAATATCTTCCCCGTTTAGCTCTAACTGGATAATCTCTGTAAATGGGGTCTTCGCTAATATTCGTACTCAAGTTTCCAATATATGAGTAAACCCAATTGAGTAGACGTGATGTTTGGTATAAAGTTTTGAGCCTTGGATTTTTTGCAATTTTTTCGTCCAAGACTTCCAGCATTTCCTGTATATTTTCCTTGGAAGATTCTTGATTTATATAAGAAACGATCAAATTTGTTAAAATTTTCTCAATTTTTCTGAAACTCCTTTCTCGTCTAATTGCTTCAAAAGTAAAAATTGCATAACATGAATGCCAAGTGTCTTGAATTTTACTTAACAAGCTATAGTGTTTTTTCTTAAGAGGATCTAACCTATCAAGAACAAAATCTTTTTGTTCATCTAATTCACTTAATTTCCAATCAACTAAATCCCTATCAGAACTATTAATGCCTATTGTAAGTAACTCAATAGCTCTCAGGAGCAACCAATACTCTGAGTCAAGTCTGTTTAGTTTATTAGCTTCTCTCTTATCTGCTGTAGCAATTACTGACTCAGAGGTAGCAATATGATGAAGTTTTGCTCTAACTTCCTGCCATATTGAGTTAAGAGACTGATCTACTGCCTTATTCAACTGCCATTTATATGTCTTAAACCCACTAAATAAGTAGTTGGTCAGAGATTGAACAAGGTTTATAGGAAAAGCATGGCTTGCAGCGAGTCCAAGAAAAAACCATGCGAAAAATACTACAAAAAAGAGTAGTAAAGTTGTTATGTAGTTCCAGAGCCTCCTCCAAAATGACTTTAATATTAAGTGTTTAGGAAGCTCTGTTGCTAATGATTCAGAATTTGAAGAGAAATGTAAGTGAAGTTCTTCAGCCCCGAAAGTACTGATTTCCTCCTGCTATATTTCCTGTATTTTGTGGAGCATTAATATTTGATCCAGAACCAGTAGAAACCTGATTAACAGTTCCACTATTTTGATTTCCCTCAATCTCGATCAGCTTGCTAACTACACTTTCCAGTTCTTCACGAAAAGCGACATTGTTCGGAGCCTCTTTAATGATTGCTGCTTTCAAAGCTGCTGGATTTTGTGTAGCTTCCTGAATTTCTTGTCTACCAGCAAAGTGAGAGTATATTACACCCACTAACTTTTGAAGGTAGTCTTTTGCATCCGCTCCCAACTTTTGCAAAGCACCACCTGTAACTTGCAGTGCAAAATACTCCACAGCCTTGGTTGCTAAAGTCTCTAAAAGCATAGTTTGGGTAGATGTCTCAGATTATAGGTGAACAAGAGCATTGGTTTTGGTTATGCCTTACTCTTTGCGTGTAATATTGTTATTTTTATCACAGAGCCAGAAATATGGCAATATAAAATTCTTTAACCTTATGCGCTTTTAACAGATTTATTGGTTGCATCTCAAGCAAGTTAACAATTCTGCTGCAAGCAACGGCTATTTAATCTAAAAAATCGTCATTATAAATAGTCTTTCATTTTACATTTTTTCTTTAAGCAAAATGCAAGCAAAATTTAAAAACCAGACTGGATAAGAGTTATACTATCTAAAGCATCGAAATAGATTGTCCCTAAATAACCCTGCAACTTGCATTTAGGCTAGAAATAGGCTCTTTTTTCTCTCGCCGCTAAAAAACCTTGCATTATATGATGTTGAGGAGCGATCGCTCTTAACCCTGTTCTTACAAATCCTCTGGCATAATCACAGAAATTAATTGATTACGATTCTTCCGATAAATTCTAAAATCGCTATCAAATGTTAGCAACTCACTTTCAGGATACAGTTGTGTCATTCTCACCAAACACGCATCTGCTAATGACATTGGAACTGACTGATATTGTCTTAGTAATTCTTTAATTACTGCCGCTTCTTCACTCAAACACATCGGAATTAATATCTTTCCCTCGTCCACTAAAGACATCACTATATCCTGACCACCGTAGATATTTCGCAACAAAAAACAAGTCTCTACAATTACAGGCTCACAAGTGAGTAAAGGCTGCTCAATTGTAGCTAAGGTATTAATTACCCAAGTATGAAGATGCTCTCTACGATTAATAAAGGCTACTAATGGGCCAGTATCGATGATGACTCGTTGCTTCATTCAGTTCCTAAACCTTCAAGATATTGTTTGTTCGTCGCCAAATCACCGGGGCCACCATCTACACAACCGGCAAATTGTTGAGCTGCTGCCAAAAATGAAATAGGCTCAATTTGTTCAATATTTGTATTTTTTTGTGCTAGCTGATTTTGCAGAAACTCAATAAAATCTAAGACCTCTTGTTGCTTCTCTGGCGGGAGCGATCGCATTTTTTCAGTAGCAGCTTGTATAATACTCAAGGGAACCTCCAGAAGTTATTGCTCTGTCTTTTTTGCGTCCAATCACTTCAGTCTAGCAGGCTAACACTTTGTGGATCAAATAGATAAAAGCTCCTGGAGTGGATGCAAACTTTATCTGGTGTTGCTCAATTTAGCTGCTACGCTATATTTAGTCTAAAAAATCGTCATTTAAAATAGTCTTTCATTTTACAGTTTTTCTTAGAGCAAAATGCAATAAAAATCTAAAAACCACATTACATAAGAGTTATACTGTCTAAGGCATAAAAATAGATTGTTCCTAGATAACCCTGCAACTCAGATTTAGGCTAGAAATAGGCTCTTTTTTCTCTCGCCGCTAAAAAACCTTGCATTATATGATGTTGAGGAGCGATCGCTAGGTTCGGAGTAATCCCAAGAGTGCATTTGACGGAAAGGAAGACCCATCTTTTGGAAGACGTACTTCTCTTTCACACCAGAAGCTACTAGGTCAGGCTTCAGCGCTTTGATAAATTCCTCGAATTCGTAAGCGGTAACGTCGTCATAAACGATGGTGCCGTTTTCGATGTAGTGAGTGGTACGTTTGTAATCGTCATTATGAGCGAACTCATAACCTGTACCAATCATCTTCATGCCCAAGTCTAGGAAAGCTGGGACAACGTGGCGAGGACGTAGACCACCAACCATGATGGCAACAGTCTTACCATCCAAACGGGGGCGGTACTTAGCAATTACCGCATCCATTGTGGGCTGATACTTGGCGATAACTTTCTCAGCGTTTGCTTGGATTGTTTCGTCAAACTTAGAAGCAATTTCCCGTAAAGATTCAGCAATCTTGGTGGGGCCGAAGAAATTATACTCAAGCCAGGGTATACCATAAGCTTCTTCCATGTGACGGCTGATGTAGTTCATCGACCGGTAACAGTGGATGAGGTTCATCTTCACATTGGGGGTCATCAACATTTCGTTGATGGTGCCATCACCTGACCACTGAGCGACTACGCGCAAGCCGATTTCTTCTAACAGGATGCGGCTAGCCCAAGCATCTCCACCGATGTTGTAGTCACCAATGATGGCTACATCATAAGGAGTACCTTCAAACTTGAGTGTACCGTCTTTCTTAGCTTGGTCGGATCTGGTGAAAACCCAGTCACGAACCATGTCGTTAGCAATGTGGTGTCCCAATGATTGGGAAACACCCCGGAAGCCTTCGCAACGCACAGGTACAACTGGCTTGCCAATTTCTTTCGATGTCTTCCGAGCAACTGCTTCGATGTCATCCCCAATTAGACCGATGGGGCATTCAGATTGAATGGAAACACCACGGTTGAGTGGGAAAAGTACATCAAGTTCTTGGATGAGCTTGGTAAGTTTCTTGTCACCACCGAACACGATATCTCTTTCTTGGAAGTCAGAGGTGAAGTGCATGGTACCAAAGGTATCAATACCTGTGGTGCCGATGTAGTAGTTACGACGACCAGACCAAGACCAGTAACCGCAACCTACAGGCCCGTGGCTGATGTGAATCATGTCCTTAATAGGACCCCAAACCACACCTTTAGAACCGGCGTAAGCACAACCACGAGCGGTCATTACCCCAGGAAGGGATTTGATGTTAGACTTAACGCCGCAATCGGACTTACCTTCTTCGTATACACTTAAGTGCTTTTCCCGTTTTTTCTTAGCTTTGTCGGGGTAAGCTTCTAGAACTTCTTTAATTAGTTCTTTTCTTTCTTCGATGATGTTTTGATTTTCTGGAGGTGTCATATTTAGCCTCTGTGACTCGTAAGGATCGGGGCATAGGGGGACTAGGAGTCCCCTCTAAGATTAGGGGGGAGATGCAAGGGAGAGGATAAAAGGGAAGATATGAAACTCTTCCTTTTTCCTTGTGCTAAAGCGTTATTTATTAGCAGCGAATTATACTACAGGAGCTTCAGCAGCACTCTTACCAACTAGCATTGCGGTATTTTCGTCGCTTTCGAGGATACCGAATTCAATCAACAATTCTTCTAGTTCTTCCATTTCGATGGGTGTAGGAATAGCTAGATTTTTGTTGTCGATGATCTTGGTAGCCAATGTCCGGTATTCGTTAGCTTGGTTGCTTTCTGGTGCGTACTCGTTAACAGTCATCCGGCGCAATTCTGCGTGTTGAACGATGTTGTCACGGGGTACGAAGTGAATCATTTGAGTGTTCAACCGTTTTGCCAAGGTTTCGATCAATTCGATTTCCCGGTCTGTGTTACGGCTATTACAAATCAAACCACCCAAGCGCACGCCACCAGTGTGTGCATACTTAAGAACACCACGAGCGATGTTGTTAGCAGCATACATCGCCATCATTTCACCTGATGTTACGATGTAGATTTCTTGTGCCTTGCCTTCACGGATAGGCATTGCGAAACCACCGCACACAACGTCACCTAATACGTCGTAAGATACGAAGTCTAGGTTTTGGTAAGCACCATTTTCTTCTAAGAAGTTGATGGCGGTGATAATACCACGACCGGCGCAACCTACACCGGGTTCTGGCCCACCAGATTCTACGCAACGAACGTCACGGAAACCGGTTAACATTACTTCTTCGAGTTCGATATCTTCTACTGCACCACGTTCTGCGGCGAGGTGAAGAACGGTTGTTTGAGCTTTGCTGTGCAGCATCAAACGGGTGGAGTCAGCTTTAGGGTCGCAACCGACGATGAGGATGCGTTGACCCATTTCTGCCATAGCTGCTAAGGTGTTTTGGGAAGTGGTAGATTTACCGATACCGCCCTTACCGTAGAAAGCTATCTGTCTAATGTTTTCGTCTGTCATTGTTCGTGTTTCCCTGCAATTGGTTGGTTGGTGGGTCTGTGCGTTTGTCAGTTGCGTTCACGCCAGTTGAGCGACAGTAGTGAGCGCGTGTAGAGCATCGTTGATAGCGTTGGCATAAATGCCTGCTGGGGGCGATCGCTCCACAGCCAAAATTATTGACAATAAGTTCATCGATCTTCCTCGTTAAAATTTTTTTCTTTTGATTTTTTGTCCTTTGTCCTTTGTCATTTGTTTTGACAAAGAACAAAGAAAATTACGCGATTTACAAATACGTCATAATGTGTTTCAGCTTGCAAGATTCAATAGGACTTGATGTTGTTATTTGTCAACAATCAATACATAAGTCCTATTACTTGTTCAAAATAGCGCCCTTCATATTTGTGACGCGATCTAGTGCAGCTTTGGTGTCTTCTGCTGACACTCCACGCACAGCCATTGCTTCACCGAGATGCTTGGCGATCGCATCGAAGTGTGGTTGTTGTAGGTTCATTCCAGCGTGGGTTTTGTCCATTGGACGACCGCCGTATTGCTTTGGCCCTTCAAATATTTGACCTAAGAAAGCAACTAGATGATTGCGTTGCTTCGCCATGTCTGTACCAGCAAAAATGGGGCTGAGGAGGCTGTCTGCGGCAATGCGTTTGTGGAGTTCATCTACTACTTGTTCAATAGCTGGTTGTCCACCAATGTTGTCGTACAATGTGCTCATATCCTGTTCCTTTGAAGCGAGTTGGATGATGAAATTTGCAAGTAGGCGCTTAATCTTTTTGCCTATATGCTGTTAGCCGTGATAGCTAATTTAGCTATCGGTTGTCGGTAGGATTGAAGCATTGATGTGGAGACAATTATATGGTTCAAATCCTACTTTCTGTTCCTGGCTGAATGCATATTAGAGCGTATTTGTAGAATACGTTAAGTCCTACAGCAATTCCTAAACTGCTTCGACTACAAGGCTCTTGCTGACACGATCTTGTAATCTGGCTTCGATCGCAATTTTCAGAGTTGCTGTACTACTAGAACAGGAACCGCAAGCACCTTGCAGTACAACTTTAACGCGATCGCCTTCTACATCATAGAGTTCTACATCTCCCCCGTCTGCAATGAGTACGGGTCTGACTTCTTCATCAAGAACCTTTTGAATTAGAGCAATCTTTTGGACGTTTGTTAGCGCTCGTTCCTTAGATGTAACAATTTCTGTGGCAACTTTTACGCCGTAATTGTTGAGAGCAGGTGAGGCGTATTCCTGTTGAACTGATCTAATAATATCATCAATGTTCGCCAGACAGGAACCGCATCCGCCACCAGCTTTTACATAATTTGTTACTTGCTCGGCATCCGTGAGATGATTTTCTAGAATCACGCGACGAATCTTAGACTCGCTGATGCCAAAGCAACTACAAACTAATGCACCTTCATCATCATCATCGTGGGTAGCTAGAGGTATGCCACGATAGTTGTAGATAGCGGCTTCTAGCGCTTCTTGTCCCATCACAGAGCAATGCATCTTTGCTTCTGGCAAACCACCCAGGTAATCTGCAATGTCTTTATTGGACACTTTCAAGGCTTCATCTAAGGTTAAACCTTTGACCATTTCGGTTAATGCACTAGAAGATGCGATCGCACTTGTACAACCAAAGGTTTGAAAGCGAGCATCTAGAATCTTATCAGATTCTACTTCCACTTTCAGGTGCAATCTCAGAGCATCGCCGCAAGCAATGCTGCCGATTTCACCCGTTGCAACCTTAACTCCAGCTTCGCCCGTTTCTTCAATTTCTCCCTGATTCTTGGGATCGTAAAACAGTTCTAATACTTTATCGGTGTAGTCCCACATATTATTAAGTGCTGAGTGCTGAGTTATGAGTTATGAGTGGGGGGATTGGGGAAGGGGTAATGGGGAAGGGGGAAGGGGAAAAATCATTCCTTTACCCTTTACCCTTTACCCTTTAACCTTTTCCCATTTTTTCCCAGTCCCTAACGATGCGCTAGTGCTTGTTCTTGTCCTTGCAACCAACCTGCATCATCATTTTTGAAGGGTGAGAGAGCGCGTAAACGTTCTACAATGCTGGGCATTACTTCTATTACTTGATCGATTTCGGCTTCGGTGGTGTAGCGACAAAGACTGAAGCGAATTGAACCGTGCAAAGTTGTGTAGGGTAAGCCCATTGCCCGCAGGACGTGGGAGGGTTCTAGAGAACCGGAGGTACAAGCAGAACCGGATGATGCACAGATACCGTATTTGTTCAATAACAGTAGAATTGCTTCACCTTCGATGTACTTGAAGCCGATATTGGTTGTGTTTGGCAATCTCTGCGTAACGTCACCGTTAACTACACAATTGGGAATTTTAGCTAGTAAAGTTTGTTCGAGGCGATCGCGCAGCTTTCTTTCTCTTGCCGTCGCTTCTTCCAAGTGTAACAGTTCCAGTTCCGCAGCTTTGCCCAAGGCGATAATTGCTGGAACATTCTCTGTTCCCGCCCTACGTCCGCGTTCTTGGTGTCCCCCAAGAATAAAGGGACGGAACCGAACCCCACGGCGGATATATAAAGCACCAATTCCTTTCGGCCCGTGCAGCTTATGACCAGACAGGGTTAACATATCGATGGTGCTAGTCTTCATATTCAACGGGATTTTTCCCACTGCTTGCACCGCATCTACATGGAAGATAGCGCCAGATTCTTTGACGCGCAACCCAATTTGCTCAATCGGGAAAACCGTGCCGGTTTCGTTGTTAGCATACATAATTGTCACCAAGGCGGTGTTACCCGTCAAGGAAGCTTCTAGTTCATCTAAATCCAGCTGCCCTTGATTATTTACTGATAGATAGGTAACACTATAACCTTGGGTTTCTAATTGTTTGCAGACATTGAGTACTGCGGGGTGTTCAACTTGGGTGGTGACGATATGTCGCTTTTCTGGTTGCGCCAACAGTGCGGCTCGAATCGCCGCGTTATCTCCCTCAGTACCGCAACTTGTGTAGACAATTTCAGACTCATCGGCTCCCAGCATAACTGCAAGTTGTTCTCTTGCGGTTCTCACTGCTTTACCGACTTGCCCACCAAAGGTATGCATACTGGAGGGATTGCCGTAATAATCTGTGAGGTAAGGTAGCATTACCTCTATAACTTCTGGGTCTACCTTAGTGGTGGCATTATTATCGAGATAGATGCAGTTATTTTGCATTGTTGTCTTCAATTACGAATTACGAATTACGAATTATTTGGGGTTGGCGCTTTTGCAACTGTTCAGAATATTTCTGGGAATAGCAGTTAAACCAACGTTCCCAGTAATCTTGTTTATTTGTTAATTTAGCGACTACGCGGTTGTAATTAGCAAACCAGCCTTCCCAGTAATCGCTAGGCTGCTTAATGCAACCGTTGCAGGTGGGACAACCAGCTTTACACTGGGGCATGGTATGAATACTACCAATACAGTTTGTACAAAGTTCAGGGTCAATCCAGTGCTGTCCGTCAACCACTTTAATTGCATTTGTGGGACATACGGTTAGACAGAGATTGCAGGAAATACACTGGCTAGTAAGAATTTGGTAAGCCATGATTTATTCTCCTTTTGGGGAATGGGTACTGGGGATTGGGTACTGGGTACTGGGTACTGATTGGGAAAATTCTTCCTTAATTCCCAGTCCCTAATCCCCAGTCCCTAATCCCTAATTCCCTAATTCTTTAACGTATTGCTCGTAGAACTCTAAAGCAACCTTTTCAATTACGTCGTAAGCTTCAACAGTCTTGATTCCAGCTTCTTGCAATTTTTCTTGAGGACAGTTACCAATCTTGGAGACTAAAACTGCTTTGCAATCTGCGATCGCTTTCATAATATGCTCAAAAGAAGCTTCTTCGCTGTATCCACCTTGGCAGTACTGGTCAATTTTGCGATGACCAACAAAGCGAACTTCGTCCCCACCCACTTCGTAAATTTGGAATTCTTTCGCATGACCGAAGTGTTGGTTAACTAATCCGCCGCCTTTGGTTGCTACTGCAACTAAAACTTTTGGACTGTTGGCAATTTTCTTACCGGCTAGCGCCTTATCTTTGGCTACTTTAAGTTCTTCTTTAAACTTCTCAATTCCTTCGTGGACAGTAGCGCGTTGTTCCATGTCATATTCGGGAGCCATTTCCAAGAATTTCTCTTTGGAAAACTCTTGGCTGCGGTCTTCTCCCAACAATCCGACTGCATCGGCACGACACTGGCGACAGTGACGCATCATTTTCATGTTACCGGAGCAGTTGTCTTGAACTTCTTTGAGTTCTTTGGGTGTGGGGCCGCGTTGACCGGTTAAACCGAAGTGTGTGCCATGTTCTGGTGCAGAAATCAATGGCATGATGTTGTGCAAGAATGCACCTTTTTCACGAATGACTCGATTCACTTCAACTAAGTGATGGTCATTAATTCCGGGAATCATCACGGAGTTGACTTTGCAAAGGATATCAGCATCTTTCAGGGCTTGCAATCCTTCCATCTGTCTTTCGTGGAGAATTCTTGCGCCTTCAATGCCTCTATAACGCTTGCGTCTGTAGTGAACCCAAGGATAAATCTTAGCACCGATCTCTGGATCTACCATGTTAATGGTGATCGTCACGTGATCTATATTTAATTGTTTAATGCGATCGATGTAGTCTGGCAGCATTAAACCATTGGTTGATAAGCACAGCTTGATATCTGGTGCTTGCTCTGCAATCAACTCAAATGTGCGGAAAGTTTTTTCTGGGTTCGCCAATGGGTCGCCAGGGCCAGCAATTCCCACAACTGTCATTTGGGGAATCTTGCCGCCAATGACCAAAGCTTTGTGTGCTGCTTGTTCTGGTGTTAGCAATTCGCTAACTACTCCAGGACGGCTTTCGTTAGCGCAATCATATTTGCGGTTGCAATAGTTGCATTGAATGTTGCAAGCTGGTGCAACTGCAACGTGCATCCGGGCGTAGTGGTGATGAGCGTCTTCGCTGTAGCAGGGATGTTTAGCAATGCGTTCTTGGAGCTTTTCGTCCCTTTCCACGGTGGTGCTGGTGGTGCTGTCACAGCCGCAACCACCTGATTTTGCTTGGGTTGGCGATTCCGTAGCGTTGGAGTTGAGGAGTCGTGTAGACGGTGATGTCATTGAGTTTCGCAAAAGGTCGGTGGACTTGGCTGCCACTGTGGGAGATGTTGTTGCTACTCTTTCATGCCCAGAATTGAAGTCGCGTCTTCCACACTGCCTGCAAACCCTTGGGTGAGGGCGACTTGTTTTCAAGTCAGGCAGGCGATAGATATCTGATGTTCGGCTGGTGTGTGTCAACGTTCGGTTCTTGGGTAGAATTTGTGCTTACAGCCGCGACTTCTCTTCACTTCAGGCATGGTGCTATGTCATCCCTCCACTCACCCTTCGCTTTGTTTTGTTTCAGAGCGTTAGGTGATTGGCGATATAAGATTTATAGCAGCCGTCTCCCAGCCAGATGTTGCGTCTCTCTAGGATAGAATTTATTGGATTTATTACTTTTGTACTCAAATACTAAAAACCCTAATTCTTCAAGCGTTACAAGAATTAAAAAAGTTTTTTTCAGGTAGGGGTTCTAGTATTTTTTGGTTGGGGTTCTAGTGTTTATAGATAGGGGTTCAGGATTTCTTTGTACTCAGCCAAAACCCAATCCCAGCAATAACTTTAACTAAATTGAAACTAGGTTTGGGTTATTTAAATGTGTACTCAGATTGCCCTCAACTTCCGTCAAAAGCAGTTAATGCCAAGGGTTTGAGGGTGAAAAACTGGAGTAGTCTACATCGTTCTACTCCAGAAACGTGCGAAATTCAATTCTGTATCTAACATATCATTTTTTTGAGGGTAAAAATGCAATTCATATTTATTTAATTTTTGCTTTGACAATGATGTTCAATTGTGGTTCTAAGTCTTGTCTGATAAGCGATATGAGGTAATGAAAATAGGTGTGTTGCTGCATATCATTTTCAAAAAACTTAACTTTTAACTCTTTTTTTTATTCCCACAATGAGGAGATGGGTAAGAAACTGTGGGATTTTGTGTTTAAGAGAAACAACAAACTATAATCTAACATGATTGAGCGATCGCAATGAATTTTCTGAATTGCTCACTACAAACCTTAGCAAAAAACCCCATTCCCAACACGGGAAGGGGCAAAATTTAAAATATTTCTTCTTATAGGAGAGAGGTTGTCCAGAAGCCGTGCTTACTATTTAGCTACAATCAAACCAAGCTTGAAAAAATCTGAGTTATGATAACCATCCCCCAACAGCCGCTAAAAATGACCGTTGAGGAATATCTGGAATGGGAACCTCAGCAAGACCTTCGCTACGAATATGCCAATGGCGAAGTATTTGCCATGACAGGCAGTACAATTCCCCATAACGACATTGCACTTAACTTGTACACTGTCTTACATCCTCATCTGCGTTTCAGGGGTTGTCGAGCGAATGTGTCAGGGGTGAAAGTGCAACTTGCTCCCCAGAGTCGCTACTATTATCCTGATGTTATTGTCAGTTGCGACCCTGAAGACCTCAATGCCCGCGAATTTATTCAACATCCCAAGCTGATTGCCGAAGTTCTTTCCCCAGGTACAAGCGCCAAAGATCGGGGTGAAAAATTTACTTATTATTTGACAATCCCCAGTTTGCAAGAATATATCTTGATTGACTCGGAAAAAATCTCCGTTGAGCGTTACTGTCGGGGTGAGGGTAGGATGTGGCTTTACTATCCCTACACGGCTGGAGATATCGTCACTTTATCGAGCATTGAGTTTGAATGTCCAATTGAATTGCTGTATGAAAGTGTTGTATTTACCACTGAAGAATAAAGAGAATGTTCCGTGTCAACTTTTAAAGAGCGATGTCTACGACGGGCTGCGCCTACGCACCTTAAGGAACTGCATAGCCAGTGTAGGGTACTAGCTGCCATACAGGTGTAGTCTCAATACGGTTCTGTTAAGGTTTTTTGATGAAACTTCTAGATCACAAAGACGCGATGAATCGCCGTCTCTACAATAATCAGTCTTTACGATTCATCGCGTCTCTTGCCTTAACCGAACCGTATTGGGTGTAGTCTTAGACTGATATTGATATAGGAAATTTCTCTAGCATCTTCGTTAAACGCCAATCGTAGACATCGCTACACTGTATTCATAAGCTGTCTAAGTTCATTCACGAAAACAGGGTAGCAGGAGGAATGCAATGAAAGCAGTGGTTATCCGTCGGTATGGCGCGGCTGAGGTGTTGCAGTATGAAGATGTGGAACAGCCGAAAATTGAGCCAACGCAGTTACTTGTGAAAGTTCGTGCTAGTAGTGTTAATCCCATTGATTGGAAAATTCGCCAAGGGATGTTGAGTTTGATTACCGGCAGTAAATTTCCAAAGATTTTGGGGTTTGATGTGGCGGGAGATGTGGTAGCCGTTGGCTCTGGTGTCACCCGTTTTAAAGCGGGAGATGCTATTTACGGCAGCACTAGCTTTCCTGGAGGAGGTTATGCCGAATTTGCAGCTGTTCCAGAAAATGTGGCGGCTCTCAAACCAACGAACTTATCTTATGAAGAAGCTGCGGCTGTGCCTTTAGCAGCGCTTACGGCTCTGCAAGCACTACGAGATCAGGGAAATATTCAAACAGGACAAACTGTGTTAATTAATGGTGCTTCTGGCGGTGTGGGGATTTTTGCAGTGCAAATTGCCAAGGCTTTAGGGGCAGTGGTGACGGGAGTTAGCAGTACCAAAAACTTGGATTTGGTGAAATCTCTGGGTTATGACCGCGTGATTGATTATACGCAGCAGGATTTTACCCAAGATATAGCGCAGTATGACATTATCTTTGATGCAGTGGGTAAGCGATCGCTCTCTCAAACCAAAAAAGTTCTCAAACCCAACGGAATTTATATCACTACGCTACCCGGCCCTGAAGTCTTCTTAGAGAGCGTTTTAACAGCATTCCTTCCCGGTCAAAAAGCGAAATTTCTCTTTGAGAAGCCTAACGTTAAGGACTTGCTTTTTCTCAAAGAATTGATTGAAGCTGGTAAGATTCGTGTGGTGATTGATCGCACATATCCCTTGCAAGAACTAGCGGCGGCTCATAGTTATAGCGAAACTGGGCGTGCAGTGGGTAAAATTGCGATCGCAGTTTCCAATTAATCCATAGCGCAATATAGTTCAGATAAGACCAAAACACTTGTAGAGACGGCGATTTATCGCGTCTCTCTAACGTGACAGTCTTTCAGACGCGATAAATCGCGTCTCTACATGAAGGCTTTCTGGCTTATCCCAAGCGTATTGGAGTAAAACTGGTGACTTGTGTGTACACCGTAGCCTTTTAGGAGAGAAGTTCTTAGATACCTGTAATATTTCCGCAATAACCCTGAAATCTGGAAACATTACTCCAGCAAGTGGATATACTCGTAATCAAAATCTCAACAGAAGCGAGTATTATGCTGGACTGGTTAGCTATGTGGGGTGTAACTCAGGCCGCCGGGTTGATTTTTAAACCCATTCTGGAAGACTTAGCCAAGGATGCTGCTAAAGATTGGGCTAAAGATTTATTAAAAGGCATCCCTGGCAAGATTTTCCAGAAACTTAAGAAGGAAGACATAGAAATTGCTGCTGGTAAAGCATTAAAGGAATTTTTGCAACTCATGCAGCAGCAGTTAAAGGTTCGTTGCAAACTTGCTGAAACTGAGATTAAAGAGTACACCACAGACATCCAGAAATTTATCAGCGATAAGTCAGTTGCAGAAATTCTTGGCAAGGCTTTTGATATTAACTGTGAATCTCTAGACGCTAAAACTCTAGAAGATAGTTGGAACAGGCTGCAATTAAAAGCTTTGCCATCTAAGTTTAACTGGCAATCACTTACAGAACAGTATTTTACCCAAGTCCAAGAACTTCTTTTAGATTCAAAAGATTTACACCATATCCTAGAATTACAAAAATTATCTGATATTGAAACGAATACAAAAGAAATTGCTGGTGTTATTGTAGATTTTAATTTAGTTAGATATCAAGAAGGAATCCGCGAACGCTATGGTAATCTCAAATTAGATAGCTTAGATACTAGCGGCTATGCCTATAACGAACTTAAATTATGGCAAATTTTTACTGCTCAAAATGTCCGGGAAACTCATCAATTTTTAGCACAAGTTCACGAACTGCCTAAAGAACATCTTAGACGGCTGCGAGACAGCGACCAAGTAGAAGCAGTTGAATTAGAAGATTTAGAACGCCACAAACGGGTTTATTTTGAACAGCCGATCCGTTCAGTTATAGATGTTGTCAATAAAAAGCAAGATTATAAATATATTGTGATTTTGGGCGATCCTGGTTCAGGTAAGTCTACATTGTTGCAATTTCTGGCTTTGAGTTGGGCAGAGTCTCCACTGGATAATGTTATCTCATTACCAATTCCGTTGCTAATTGAATTACGCACTTATATCTGGAGTTTAGACTAAAAGCGATATGAGAGAACGCAAACCAAATGGAATTAGAG